>JAGKTB010000112.1:0-9919 GCA_018993145.1 Flavihumibacter sp. | reverse complement strand
ACACACCTATTGCTGAAAAAATTCCCGAATCTCTGCAACATTTTATCCTGAGTGCAAGTCTGATTAAAGATGACTGGATTCTAATGGGAACGGATATGGTGGCAGATGGCGAATTGATTAAAGGAAATTCAGTTTCCATCCTCCTGGATTGCGTTTCTGAAGAAGAATTTTATTCCTGTTATCAACGATTGAAAGAAGGCGGACAAAGCACCCAGGAAATCGAGCGCACCTATTGGGGTGTTTTATTTGGTGGATTAACCGATCGTTTCGGGAATCAGTGGTTACTGAAGTTTGCGAACTATGACAAAACCTGAACGAAGCTGTTGGCTTTTGCTGAAATGTAGTATTTTGGTTGAGTGCGTGTATACCTACTTGTAACAGGAATAAATTTATTTTCTTTTGGTGCTATTGCACAAACAACTAAAGAAGCAGACAGTATTCTGTCAGGCTATTCCAATCAATATCACCAGGTGGCAGGAGAGGGCAACTGGTCAAAAGCGCTCTCTATTGGCAAAAGCGCACTGACAGAACAATCAGTAGCAATTGCTTCTTCGGCTAAAAGAGCTGAACTGTGGTTTGATATTGCTTATATGAGTGCTGAACTTAAACAATCAGACAGCGCTGCTTATTATTATGAGAAGGCCAGATTGGAATTGGAGACGATGCCAGAAAAAGATAGAGAGCAATTGGGACTGATCTACAACAACCTGGCATTTGCAATGGATAACCTGGGTCGCCAGCAAAAGAAAATCTCCTATTATACGAAGGCATTGGAACTGTGGTTGTCTGCCAATCCGCAACCGCAGGGAAAACTCGTGACAGCACTTGGCAACCTGGTTGAAGCGCATACTGAATATGGTTCCTTCCGCGAAGCCGGCCAATACCTCACAGAAATGAAGAAGAGGAGCAAGTCTGCTCATGCTGAAACCATTCTGGCCTGTATCCGGTATTATGCAGCTACGGATTCTGTGGTACAGTTAAAGCATTGGGTTAGCCAAATGGAGAACTTATTTCGTCAAAGCCCTCCGGACAAAGCAACTGAACTTTCCGGATATCTTTTAACTGCACTGGAAACGGCGGGTTATGCATTCAAGAACCGGAGGGAATTTGAATTGTCGCGGCAATATTATGATAAAGTTAGCCGGTTGGCCGTGCAGCCTTTCTACCTGATGAAGGCCGCTGCTAATTTGGCAATCCTGGAATATGATCGGGGTGCTTTTAGTTCAGCACTTGAATACACCAAACTCGCACTTTCAAGAACCGATACGTCCTGGTCAGGTTCGAGTTGGTACAGCCTGATGGTGCTGGAAGCGGAATTGCTGGAAGGTTTGGGTCAACAGGATGCTGCGATCAGCAATATTGAAAGCCTGTTATCCAGGATGACCCGGAAAAAGGTTGACATCTCCACTATTTCCAAACTTACGATAGAAGATTTAAGGTCTTTGTCCAGTTATAACTATATCCAGGTACTTACCAAAGCCGGACAGGTTCTACGACGTTTATCGCGCACAGGCAGGACTTCTATAAAGGAAAGTCAGCAGATTTTTTTACTGGCAGCGGCTATGTTCAAAACCTATTACCAGGAAGGAGTTTATAATAAATACCTGGATGGATTGAATCGCAGTATCATGGCGGGTTTGTTGGGTGGGGAGGTAAGGGATGCTGTTATCGATGTAATTGAGAACAATGGTTCCCGCCATATCTGGAAGAAAATGTTGCATCGGTACAGTGGACAGCTGGCTCAACAACCCAAGGCTGTTTCCGTAGATTTTAAACTTGCCAATCTGCAGAATAAGTTATCCGGCAATCAATTGTTGCTTCGATATTATCTTACAGATTCGGCCCTCTATGTCTTGGAGATCAGGAAGTCAGGAATAAAAACGAGCAGAATTGGAAAACATGCTGAAATCGTTTCACTTGTTAATGATGTGCAGCAGGCCATAACAGGCATCCGACCGGATTACCTCCCGTTACTGAAAAAACTTTCTTCGAAACTGATTAATCCTCTACAGTTGGTTGCCAGAAATACTCAACAGCTAATAATCATTCCCGATGAAAACCTGGGATTCCTGGCCTTTGAAACACTGTTACTGCCAGATGGCAGGCATCTCATTGATCAGTTCTCCCTCTCCTACGCTTATTCATTACCGTTGTGGACCATTCATCAGCAAACGAAATCGCAACCAGCTAAGAATTATAAACTGGTAGCATTTGCACCAGCCTATCCGGAACTTCCTGTATCCAATCGTTCCATTGCAACAAGGGGAACGGGCTTGTATCAGTTGCCCTTTGCACAAAAGGAAGCACGGGAGATTGCATCCCTTTTCGATGGCACTGTTTTCGAAGGTCAGGCAGCGAGCAGAACAAACTTCTTAAGTTCAATTGGCAAGTTTGATTACTATCATTTTGCCATGCATGCAGAATTGGACACGCTTTCCTACGAATCTTCCAACCTGGTATTTTCTGAAACTGAGCGATTGCATTTTTATGAGTTATACAACCTGGATTTACCTGCAGAAATGGTGGTGTTGAGTGCCTGTAATACCGGAATCGGTGCAATGGTGAAGGGAGAGGGACTAATGAGTCTTTCTCATGCGATGAGTGCAGCAGGTGTCCGATCTTCTGTTTATTCGCTGTGGGAAGTTCCGGATAAAGAGACTGCTGAAATTATCACCAGGTTTTATCAACACCTGGGAAAGGGGCACGACAAAGCTGCTGCATTGCAACACACGAAAATTGATTTTTTGAAGGCCAATCCTGCTAAACAGCACCCTTACTATTGGGCAGGCTTTATATTAAATGGGAATACAGCCGCCATTCAGCAAAAGAACAGCTATTACTGGGTTTGGTTATTAGCAGGTGTAGCTCTTATGTTGGCCGGATGGCTGGTGTATAGAAAACAAAAATCAGTTTAATTCCCCCAAAAGTTTGATTGCAAGGCTGGAAGCAGCATGGTTTTCCCTGCTAAGCTGCGATAGGAGCTCCTTTGCTTCCGGAACCTCGCCAAGCTTTAAATAAGCCAACGCGCGGTACCAGTCCGCCCAGGATTTCAGCGCATAAGCATCATTTTTCCAGGTTATAGCTTCGAACTGTTGGATGGCCTCTCTTAGATTACCGTTTTCCATCTGGCAAATCGCAGCATAAAAAAGCGTATAATCTTCCCTGTTGTATTGATAGGCTTGTTGAAATAAGGAACCGGCATCTTTGTACCTGCCTTCTTCATACAGTTGAAAAGCCTGGAGAAGGGTACTGTTGAGTGTATCAGCTGTTTCCCCGCGAACCGTTGGGCGTATTACATTGGGATAGGCCTGAAAATAGTGAGCATATAAGTTGTCGGATTGTTGCTGCGTGGAGTAGATCCAGTAAATCAATGCAATAACAGCCAGCATTGCAGCCACTGCCAGCAGCTTTTTGAACGGGTTGACGCTTTTTCTTTCAGCATCCCATTTCCGGAGCATTTCTTTGTCCTGCTTTCGTTGAAGAATATGCAAACCTGCCTTCAGTTCTTTTCTGAAGGTCCATTCCTCTTTTAGTACAGGATCGGAATCCAGTGCCAGTAGAAAAGCCTGTTCTTCTTCCGGGCTGAGACTCCCTTCGAAATAGCGGTTTAATAAATCGGTTGTATCCATACTACTTAACTGCGTAGCTGTTTTTTTAATTGTTGCAAACAGCGGGATTTCTGGCTCTTGGCTGTCTCTTTATTTTCATAACCCATGCTGGATACAATTTCATCCAGCTTTAATCCGGTGTAATAAAATGCTTTTAATATTTCCTGGCATTTGAGACCCAATAACCGGAATTGCCGTTCCAGCTTTTCAGTAAATCCTTCGGGTAAGGAATCCGTAAAGGGATCCCAGCTGAGCCGGACTTCACTGTTTTCATCCAAAGGAATCCAGTCGGGCTGTTTTTTTGAGTTGAAATAACTGTATTTCCCAATAGCAAACAAATAGGTACTCAACCTGGCTTCCAATTGATCCAACCTGCCTTTCCGGATATTTTCCAGCAATATTATAAAGGCATCCTGGTAACGATCTGCTAATGATTCTTCAGATGCTCCCAGTTTACGCAGGAACGCAAAAAATCCCTCCCTGTTGGTTTCGTATTCCATACGGGTGATAGATGGATCGCCTCTTTTTAATGCTTCGATTCGATTCAAGTCCTGCTCTTTAGTGTTGAAATCCCGAAAAAGTAAACATAAAAAAAATTTCTCCAGGCATGTTTACCTTTTTTCATTTTCACTACTAATAAGGATGCTACCACCAAAACCATTGCAAATATGAAATCTATTGTACTAGTATTACTGGCTTCCCTGGTGTTTTACTTTAACAGCGGGGCTCAAACCATTGATCCGAAAGAAAAAGTAAAACGCAAAACCACCCAGCGCGCAGATCAGCGTACCGAAGAAGGAATTGATAAAGGCCTTGATAAAATAGAAGAGGGTATCAATGGCTTGTTTAAGAAAAAGAAAAAAGCAGAAAAAACTTCAGAGGAAGATGAAGAAGAGGAAGAAATCACAGGCGCTGATACTGCCAAAAAGCCGGGAACATCACCCGGCGCAGCCTCCGGATCCGAGTTCAAACGATACAGCAAATTCGATTTTGTGCCAGGAGAAAAAATTGTTGCCATAGAGGATTTTTCCCAGGATGCGGTTGGTGATTTTCCGGCCCGCTGGAATACCAACTCCTCTGGCGAAGTCATTACTGTTGATGGATCAGATCAGCATTGGATGAACCTGACCCAGGTTGGCTATTATTATCCTGAATTCCTGAATAAAATTCCGGATAACAGCACCATTGAATTTGATCTCTTAGCATTGGGTGATTTTACACCTACAAACGAAGCCTTTTCTTTTGGATTTGTCAGAGATAGCAAGAGTTTGCTTACACCGGATGAACCATCAGCCGTTTGGGTTTCCTTTAATGCCTCATCCGAAGGAAGCGTCAATTTCACAGTGCGCGATGCCGAGGGGAATGAAATCATTAACAATAGTATTGCGAAAAACCTGTATTGGGCGAGTGAATACAATCGTAAGGCGAAGGTTTCTGTATGGCGCCAGAAAACAAGACTTCGTGTTTACATCAATGAAACAAAGCTGATTGATCTTCCCAGGGCATTTGATCCCGCCCAGCAGTATCGGCTGCTCTTTCATGCCAATCTGTATGGCACAGAGGGACTTAGTTATGCTATCTCACAGCTTCGCGTAGCCGAAGGCATGCCGGATACCCGTTCCAAACTGATCACAGAAGGTAAATTTGTTACCAACGCCATCCTTTTTGATGTAAACAAGGCCATCGTTAAGCCTTCCAGTTATGGCGTGATAAAAGAAATTGCCCAGGTATTAAAAGAAAATGCAGCTGTCAAAGTTGCTATAGTGGGTCATACCGATAGTGATGGCAGTGCAACCGGAAATCTTACCCTTTCCAAACAAAGAGCGGAGTCAGTGAAAAATATCCTGGTGACTGAATTCGGAATTGATGCCTCTCGCCTTAGTACCGATGGAAAGGGTAGCAGTCAGCCTATCGACAACCGCAATTCGGCAGAAGCAAAAGCCAGCAACCGCCGGGTTGAATTTATAAAGCAGTAATCGGATCCATTTACCATTAAACCAGTTCTGAAACAGGGTGTTGGCAGCTCAGGTGTAAATTTTGCGGAATGTAAGATTGATCCTGCCTCCCAATACCCTGCTTCTTTTTGGCAGCGCATGCTCCCAGTAATGCTGGGTACTTCCTTTCATCAGCAGGAAGGATCCATGTGTGAGTAACAGGGCCTGTTTGAGTGTTTTATCGTGGTAATGCCGGAACTGAAATTCCCTGGCTTCGCCAAATGACACGGAACCAATGATTGGATTGGGTCCCAGTTCTTTTTCATTATCGCGGTGCCAGCCCATACTGTCCTGCTGGTTGCGGTAATAATTCAACAGCGCGCTGGTAAAGTTTGTCCCGGCTATTTCCTCAATTCGTTGTTTTATTTGTACCAGGGCAGGAGTCCAGGGATGCGGATGCATCGTAATTCCTGAGTACGAATAAGGTTTATCGTTATCCCCATACCAGGCGGTTAAGCGTGGCTGCATCACTTCCCTGCCAAAGAGCTTAATCGGTTCCTGTTTCCAGCTCACACTTGTTTTGAGTTCCTCAAACAACCGGTCACTTTCTTCTTTAGAGAAGAAGTCCGGGTAATAATATACTTCACCGTCTTTCGGTAATACATTTTGCATGGTCAGTCTCCTTTTCTCAATACAAGACCGCTTTTCGCACCTGTGTGTTTGCCATTTTCCAATACCAGTTCCCCATTCACCAGGATCCATTGAAACCCTTCCGAAAACTGATGCGGATTCGTAAAGCTGGCTTTGTCTGTAACAGTAGCCGGATCAAACACAACAATATCTGCCGCCTTTCCTTCCAGTAACAATCCACGTGAGGGAAGGTTGAATTTCTGGGCTGCAAGAGAGGTCATGCGACGGATGGCTTCTTCTAGGGTAATGATTTTCTCTTCCCTTACATATTTTCCCAGTACTCGTGCATTGCTGCCATAACCGCGCGGGTGGGGCATGCCGGTTCCATCTGAAACTCCTGCATCTGCACCAATCATATTGTGTGGATATCCCATGAAATAACGCAGATCATTTTCATTCATACTGTGGTATACCATCTGGGCGCCACCTGCATTTATCAGGTCCAGGACAGTTTTGATTTCTTCTTTCACTTTGTTCTTTCTGCCCTTGAGCTGATTGATCTCCGTGATGGATTTGCCATTGTAACTACTATCTGCCTCGTGACGCGCAACCACTGCATAGGAATAGTTCGGGTATTTGTTTCTCTTCAGGTTGGCCTGCATTTCCTTTTCAATCCTGGCTTTTATAACAGGGTCGGATAAGCGCTTCCGGATGGAATCCAATCCGCCCGATTGCGCCCAGTCCGGTAATTGTGTATTCAGGTTGGTACTGCTGGCGGTATAGGGATATTGATCAATAGTAACATCATATCCTTCTTCCCTGGCTTTTTTGATATAACCCAGTGTTTCGGTGGATCGACCCCAGTTCGCGCGGCCTGCTACCTTGAAATGGGAGATCTGCACTGGAAGTTTTGCCTGGCGCCCAATTTCAATGGCTTCATCAATGGCTTCCGCCACCTTGCCTCCTTCACTCCGGATATGGGAGGCATATACTCCCCCATAGGCGGCTGCTACTTTTGCCAGGCTCACCACTTCTCCGGTCTGCGCATACATACCCGGCAGGTAAATCAAACCGGTTGAGAGTCCAACCGCTCCATCCTTCATGGCTTTTGCCATCAGGCTGTCCATTTTTCGCTGGTGCATGGCTGTTATAGGAAGGTTTTCCAGTCCCACTGCCTGCCGGCGAATGGTATTATGCCCGGCAAGTGATGCCACGTTGATGGATACCCGCGCACTGTCCAGCTTCCTGAAAAAATCCGCAAGGTCATCCGAAGCAGACCCGCAATTTCCTGTTATGATGGTGGTTACGCCATCATAAATAAAATTATCCGCGGTCGGGCGACGAAATATACTGCCCTCAATATGTCCGTGTACGTCAATAAACCCGGGGGCAATCACCCGGTTCTCCACATCTATTGTTTTGGTGGCAGTTTTGTTTTTTAACTGACCGATGGCCGCGATCTTTCCGGCTTTGATACCCAGATCGCCATAAAACCAGGCATTCCCGGTTCCATTGATGATTCGCCCATTCAGCAATAGAATATCATAGTCCTGCGCGGCCAATGGGGTGAATTTGCCCAGGGATAATGATAAGATAAATGCAATCAGGGTTTGTTTTCGGCTAAACATGAGGGAAAGTTACCAACTCCTGCTGAAGGGGAAAAACGGATAAAATTAAGGCAGTGGAATTCCTGCAGGGATGGCTAAATTGGAGCAAATTTTCATGTAGTTATGCAACGATATTGTTTGGCGCTTGATTTAAAGGAAGACCCTGAACTGATTGCACAATATGAAGCTTACCACCGTGCGGTATGGCCCGAAATCCTGGCTTCCATCCGGGAGGCGGGCATCCTGGACATGCAGATCTACCGTACCGGAAACCGGTTGTTTATGATTATGGAAGTGAGTGACAGCTTTGATTCCGCAGCAAAAGCAGCAGCCGATGCGGCCAACCCCAAAGTAGTGGAATGGGAACAGCTGATGGATACCTTCCAGCAGCGCCTGCCCTGGGCAGCTCCCAACCAGAAATGGGTTCCCATGGAGCAGATCTTTGCACTGAACAGTTAAGCTTACTCAGGAGATTTGATGATCTTGTCCAGCTCGGCTTCGGTGGACTTGAGTTTTTCCTGGCAGAAGGCTACCAGCTGTGTGGCTCTTTTCACTTTGAGTGCCAGCTCATCCACCGAAATGGTTTCATTTTCCAGCGCAGTCACAATTTCCTGCAGCTCCGCGTAGGCGGATTCATAGGTTAAAGGGGTCTCCATCATATTCTTTTTTATGTTTCACGGCAGCATCCAGTTGACTGCCGGCAAATAGGATTTGAATCTTGTCTTCCGGATGAATTTCTGTGGCATTGGCCTGCACCTTTCCATCTTTCACCACCAGGGCAAAGCCCCGGGCCAGTAATTTTTCAGGCGAGGACATCCGGAAAAGGCGCAACAGGTGGGCAAGGTCTTTTTCCCGGGTCCGGATATACCCTGTCGTATTTACCTGCAAACTGGTTTTCACTTCCTGCAAAAGCAGTTGCTGGTTACTGAGCAGTCGCTGTGGTTGCCTTCGAACCAGTGCATTCATTTCCCGGATCTGTTGTTTTTCCTGATTCAGCAGCTCCTGAGTCCGGTAACTCAGGGAAAACCGAACCCGGTCCAGAAAAGAAAATTGTTCTGCTAACAATTGCTTGCTTAATAACTGCACCTGGTGCAGTATTGTAAACAGGCCTGTTTCAAATCCCCGGTTCCGCTCTATAATAAATTCAGCCACTTTAGTGGGCGTTTTGAAAGCGGTGTGGGCCAGGAGATCTGCAATGGTCTCATTTTTTTGATGCCCGATTCCTGTAAAAACCGGAAAAGGACAGGCGGCTATCGCTTCCGCTACTTCAAACTGGTCAAAGATCAGTAAGTCTGTAGCTGCTCCCCCGCCTCGAATCAATATCACCGCATCAAAATCCTGTTCCAGTTCAAGTGCCCTTGTTTCAATGGCACTAATAGTGGCAGCCAGTTCCAGTGCATGCTGCTCACCCTGAACAGTCGCATAAAAGGCATGGATCTCAAATTTGTATCCAAAAGAATTGGTATCCAGGCTGTGCAGGAAGTCTTCATAACCTGCCGCGTTTTTGGAACTCACTACAGCAATCCGCTGAATCACGGGCGGCAGATAAAGTTCTTTGTTGGCTGATTGCAGCAGTCCCTCCTGCTCCCAAACAAAATCCGGACATTCCAACAGCAATCGCTGAATGGTTGCCTGCTTTTTTTGTTCGAGTTGTCCCAGGGTAAACCGGCTGTCAATGTCCAGCAGTGTCAGTTTCAATCCATATACAGGATGATAATCCACCGACACTTCAATCAATACCTGTAACTCATTGCCGAAAACCTGCCCGGTTTCCTGTTCAAATGCCCGGATACGAATAGCCCCTTCCCGCCAGGCAACGCCTGCAATTTTGGCGGTCAGTGAATTAGCGGTTTTTGATTTCCTCGGCATCCGGGTTGTAGGTGCTACCGGCTCTTCTGTTTCCACCAAATCGAAGTAATGAAAACCCTTGTGACCATAATAGGTATGGTTGGTTATCTCTGCCACAACCCAGAATCGCTGCCAGGCAAAACTTTCCTGGAGCGTGAGGCGAATCATTTCGCTGAGTTCTGACAATCGCAAGGGAGCCATCATGCCGTAAAGATACAGGGAGGCCACAAAAATCTTTGCCGGATATTTTTAAAAGTGTATATTGTACATTTAATACCAGAATTGTTTGCCT
>JAGKTB010000111.1:0-5660 GCA_018993145.1 Flavihumibacter sp. | reverse complement strand
ATGGAAGATGGAGGAAAGGAGGAAAGGAGGAAGGGAAGAAAGGAAGCGGGAGGTGCTCCGGTGATTGGGATTACAGGAACGGGGGGAGCCGGGAAATCTTCTGTTACGGATGAGTTAGTGCGTCGTTTTTTAAACCGCTATGAAGACAAGACCATTGCGGTTATTTCCGTAGACCCGTCAAAGAAAAAAACAGGGGGTGCTTTGCTGGGGGATCGCATCCGCATGAACAGTATTTCATCACCGCGGGCCTATATGCGATCACTTGCTACAAGAGATGATAATGTGGCATTAAGTGCATCGGTTCAGGATGCGATCGATATTGTCAAAGAGGCAGGATTCGACTGGATCATTTTAGAAAGTGCCGGTGTGGGCCAATCAGATGCATCCATTCTGGATTATTGCGATTTAAGTCTCTATGTGATGACACCAGAATACGGTGCTGCATCGCAATTAGAGAAAATCAACATGTTGGATTATGCCGACCTGATTGCCATCAATAAATTTGATAAAAATGGCGCGCTCGATGCCCTGCATGATGTGCGCAAACAATACAAACGCAATCACCAAATCTTTAGTGCTAAAGATGAAGAAGTTCCTGTAGTAGGAACCATCGCCGCGCAGTTCAACGACACCGGCGTGAATGAACTCTTTGAAAAACTGGTGCAGGTAGTAAAGCAGAAAACAGGGGTATCCCTGGGAGAAGAGAAAGCAGCTATTCCTCACCGTGATACCGTACAGCAATCCATGGTAATCCCGCCAAAACGGGTTCGCTACCTGGCAGAAATTGCCGAATCCAACCGCGCCTACAATCAATGGGTGGAAGCGCAACGCGCAATTGCCAGCAAACTGTATCAGTTAGCGGGTGTATTGCAGGAGCCGGGGATGGATGGCCTTTCAGAACTACAATCGCTTCGAAAAAAATACGAAGAAGCCCTGCATCCCGATTGTAAAAAACTACTGGAGAACTGGAAAGGTTTGGTGGATGCGTACAACAAGGATTTTTTTGAATACCAGGTTAGAGATAAGGTAATTCGCCAGCCATTGACCAGTCTTTCTTTAAGCGGAACAAAAATCAAAAAAGTGGTGTTGCCCCGTTACCAGGATTGGGGTGATATTCTTCGCTGGCAGTTACAGGAAAACCTGCCGGGATATTTCCCTTATACAGCCGGTGTGTTTGAATTGAAACGCCAGGGCGAAGATCCAACCCGAATGTTTGCAGGAGAAGGTGGTCCGGAGCGTACCAACAAACGATTCCACTACGTATCACAGGAACAGCCTGCCAAACGATTGTCTACCGCTTTTGATTCGGTTACCCTTTACGGTGAGGATCCTGCAGTACGTCCTGATATTTATGGAAAAATCGGCAATAGCGGAGTAAGTATCGCCACGGTAGATGATGCAAAAAAATTATACAGTGGCTTTGATCTCTGTGATCCGCGTACTTCTGTGAGTATGACGATTAATGGTCCCGCGCCGATTATTCTAGCCTTCTTCATGAATGCGGCAATCGACCAGGCTGCAGAAAAATGGATTTCAGCCAATGGCGGGTATGATCAGTGGATTAAACCGGTACTGGAGAAAAAATACCAGCACCTGCAGAAGCCGGTTTATTACAATCCTTCTTCACCGGAACGTTTGCCTGAAGGACATAATGGATTGGGACTTGCATTATTGGGACTCAGTGCGGAAGAAGTGCTTCCGATTGAAACCTATAATCAATTGAAAGCGGAAGCATTGAGCCAGGTTCGGGGAACGGTGCAGGCCGATATCCTGAAAGAAGACCAGGCGCAGAACACCTGTATTTTCTCAACGGAATTCGCGCTGAAACTGATGGGGGATGTGCAGGAGTATTTCATCAAACAGAAGGTTCGGAATTTTTATAGTGTCAGCATCAGCGGATATCATATCGCGGAAGCAGGCGCCAACCCGATTACCCAGTTAGCTTTTACACTGGCGAATGGATTCACCTATGTTGAATATTACCTCAGCAGAGGTATGCATATTGATGATTTCGCTCCCAATCTGAGTTTCTTTTTCAGTAACGGTATGGATCCGGAATACAGTGTGATTGGCCGGGTAGCACGTCGGATCTGGGCCAAAGCCATGAAAGAAAAATACAAAGGCAATGACCGCAGCCAGAAATTAAAATATCATATTCAGACCTCCGGCCGATCACTGCACGCGCAGGAGATCGATTTCAATGATATCCGGACCACTTTGCAGGCATTGTATGCTATATATGACAACTGTAATTCCCTGCATACAAATGCCTATGATGAAGCGATCACTACGCCAACTGAGGAAAGTGTGCGCCGTGCGATGGCCATTCAGCTCATCATCAATCGTGAACTGGGGTCGGCGAAAACAGAGAATTTTATCCAGGGTTCTTTCCTTATTGAGGAAATGACAGATCTGGTGGAAGAAGCAGTGCTGGCGGAGTTTGACCGTATTTCCGAACGAGGCGGCGTATTGGGTGCCATGGAACGGATGTACCAGCGAAATAAGATCCAGGAAGAAAGTCTGCATTATGAAACCCTGAAGCATACGGGTGAATTGCCGATCATCGGGGTAAATAGTTTTCTGAATAAAAAAGGTTCCCCAACAGTGATTCCGGGAGAAGTGATCCGTAGTACCCGGGAGGAAAAAGAACAGCAGATCCAGCAATTGCAGGCCTTCTGGAAACGGAATGAAAACAAAGCTGGTCCGGCTTTAAAGCGACTAAAAGAAGTGGCGGTGGCCAACGGGAACCTGTTTGAGGAGTTGATGGAAACGGTCAAATACTGTTCACTCGGACAAATTACGCATGCTTTATACGAAGTTGGTGGTCAGTATCGCAGGAATATGTAGTTTAGGTGTCTGACATCTAACCATGAGAAAATTACTGTTACTGACCCTGGCACTGGGTACAATTACCGTCCAGGCACAAACGAAGAAAAAAGCAGCGCGTGCTACTGCGGCAGCTCCAACCGCAACCCCGGTTTCCCTGGAGGAACGCTTCCGGACGGTGAAATTCCGGAACATCGGACCCTTTCGGGGCGGCCGCTCGGTTGCAACCTGTGGGGTTCCAGGGAACGATAAAGTTTATTACATGGGTACAACGGGTGGGGGACTCTGGAAAACCACCGATGCGGGTATCAGCTGGCAGAATATTTCCGATGGGTATTTTGGTACAGGTTCAGTTGGCGCTGTGGCCGTGGCTGAATCCGATCCCAATGTGGTGTACGTGGGAATGGGTGAACACGCGCCTCGTGGTGTGATGACATCTTACGGTGATGGGGTTTACAAAAGCACCGATGCGGGTTCCACCTGGAAAAAAATCGGGTTACCGGAGAGCCGGCAGATAGCAGCCATCCGAATTCATCCCAAAAATGCCGACCTGGTTTATGTGGCTGTGCAGGGAGCGCTGAATGGTCCGTCTGAAGAGCGTGGTATATATAGAACGGATGATGGCGGTACCACCTGGAAAAAGATCCTCTATGTTAACAGCAGTACCGGATGTTCGGATCTGAGCATGGATATGACCAATCCGCGGATCCTGTATGCTGCCATGTGGGAGCATCATCGCCTGCCCTGGGAAGTAAAAAGTGGAGGGCCGGGCAGTGGGTTGTATAAATCTACCGATGGTGGGTTAACCTGGAACAAACTGGACCAGGGAATACCGGCTGCATTGGGTAAGATGGCGATCGAAGTATCACGTAGTAATCCGTCTAAAGTATATGCACTCATTGAAAGCGATACTGAAAAAGAGCTGGGTGGCTTATTTGTATCCGAAGATGGTGGTGCTTCTTTTAATCGTGTCAGTAAGGATCACCGGTTAACGACCCGTGCCTGGTATTATATCGAGCTGGCGGTGAATCCGCAGAATGAAAATGAAGTGCATGTGCTGGGGGCAGAGTGGGTAAAAAGTATTGATGGAGGAAAGAGTTGGACTAACATGCATACTGCGCATGGTGATTATCACCAGTTGTGGATCAATCCATCCAATCCCAATAACCTGATTATGGCCGATGATGGTGGTGCGTCGATCAGCTTCAATGGAGGAAAAAGTTTCAGTTCGCTGGACAATCAGCCAACTGCGCAATTGTATCGGTTTAATGTGGATAATCAGTTTCCCTATCGCATTTATGCCGGACAACAGGATAATACTTCACTTGTAATTGAGAGCCGGAATTTATGGGGTGGAAACATTGGGGAGCGCAACTGGTTTTACTCTGCCGGAGGAGAAAGTGCCTTCCTGGCATTTGATCCGGATCAGCCGACCTATATTATGGGAGGCAGTTACCAGGGAACCATCGAATTGTTGAATCAGAAAATCAGTGAAGGCAAAGGGGTGATGGTGGTGCCGCTGCAATACCAGAGCATCATGCCCAAGCGGATGAAATATCGTTTTAACTGGAATGCCCCGATTGTATGGTCGAAGGCCGATGGGGGAAGTTTTTATCATGCAGGCAATCGCTTGTTTAAGACGGCCAACCTGGGTAAAACCTGGACTGTTATTTCTCCGGATCTGACCCGAAATGATACCACCAAAATGGGTAAGAGCGGGATACCCTATACCAATGAAGGAGCGGGAGGTGAGAATTATGGAACGATCGCTTATGTGTCAATTTCCACAGACGGTCAGGTAATCTGGACCGGCAGTGACGACGGACTCGTACACGTATCAAGAGATGGTGGTGCCAACTGGAAAAATGTAACGCCGGCCGGTTTGCCGGAATGCCTGGTTAATAGTATTGAAGTATCACCACACAATCCAGCTACGGTATATATCGCCTGCACGAGATATAAAATGAATGATTTGTCGCCCATGCTTTATCGCAGCGATGATTATGGAGCAACCTGGAAAAGGATTGATGCGGGTATTCCGGTTGGTGCTTTCACCAGAGTAGTAAGAGAGGATCCTGTTCAAAAGGGATTGTTGTTTGCAGGAACTGAAACAGGTCTTTTTGTTTCCTGGAATAACGGAGATGCCTGGACGAAACTACAACTGGGTTTGCCAGTAACACCTGTTACCGATTTGAAAATCCACCAGGGTAACCTGATCGCGGCCACCATGGGAAGGTCCTTCTGGATCCTGGATGATCTGTTTATGGTCAGGCATTCAACAGTACTGGCGGATACCAATTCTGCAAAATTGTTTGGGGTTGAGAAAGTGTATCGCGTAGGAGGTGGAAGTGCGCTGAATGCTCCTGGAAGTACAGACGATCCAAAGCCCATGACACCCTCTAATGAAGGCGTGAATGCTCCAACAGGGGCAGTGTTCTATTATCAGTTACCAGGCCTTGCGGATTCAGTAACGCTGACATTAGAGATCCGTGATACCCGCGGAAGACTGGTGCGTTCTTATTCAAGCAAGCCGGATTCAACCTTTGTGGAATATGCAGGCGGACCTTCCCCCGATCCTTTGTTGCCCAAACGCGCGGGATTGAACCGGTTTGTCTGGAATCTGCGCCATGCCACTTATCCGGGAGTGCCTACGGCCTATATAGAAGGCAGTTGGGAAGGACACCGTGCAGCACCCGGAAGATATGAGGCAGTACTGAAAGTTGGTGGCATTGAACAGCGACATGCATTTACTGTGGTAGCTGATCCAAGAATTGAAGCGAGCCAGGCGGAGTATGACGAGCAAGATGATTGGCTTACGAAAGTTGAAGATGGTT
>JAGKTB010000110.1:0-4591 GCA_018993145.1 Flavihumibacter sp. | reverse complement strand
AGTGTGCATTGGTACTGCTGACTTCATTATTGGTTACCGGATTCTTGAGGTAATCGGTATAATATTCAATTGCTTCTTCAACTGCACCGGTACGGTATGCCAGCTCTCCTTTCCAGAACTGGGTCAACGGAAGGATGGCTGTATTATAAGGTGCCTTCAAAGCTTTATCCAGCAACAGGTCGGCTTCTTCTAATCGGTTATCATTGATCAGTTCAGTTGCACGACCGTACAAAATGGAAGGATAAAATCGCTTTACCTGCTCCGATGGTTGCCGAATGCTTTCCAGCAAGGTTAGCGCGTCTTTAAAATTGCTTGTGGTGGCCATCACGCCTACCAATACCTCCCGCGCTTCTGCTGCATAACGGGAATTGGGATAAGTAGCTAAAAACTGCTGCAGCTCATTTAAGGCAATATCATGGTAGCCCAATTCGTAGGACAACTTACCATAATTGAACCTTGATATCTCCTGCTGCGTTGGATTGGAACTGTTGATGGCGCAAAACAAAAATGCATTTCGTGCATTTGCTTTCTGCCCGGTTTTCAGGTAAGCGTCTCCCAGCAGATACATCGAGTTTTGTGCCAGCGAATCTTCTTTTCCGGAAAGTTTTTTGAACCCTTCAATCGCTTTCTCGTATTGCTTCAGCTGGTATTGCGTGTAGGATAATTCATACTGGTCGTACCGGCCCAGTGTATTTCGCTCTGCAAATTTTTCCAGGTAGGGCAGGGCTTTCCCATACTCTCCTTTTTCAAACCAGCCATGTCCAACCAGCTTTGATAATTCAAGGTCATAATAGCCTTTCCCCTTTGACAGCTTTCCGCCGGCATATTCCAGGGCCTTCTCCTTTTCTCCGGTTATATACAAAATACTGGCAATATAATAGGGAACAACATCACTATAGGCTTCCGCGTTTTCTACGATCCGGAACGATTCCAGCGCTGTCCGGTATTGGCGGTCTCTGAAGGCGATAAAGCCATAATAATAATTGGCATCCACATAATGCTCTGAACTTTTCATCTGGCGCACTGCATCCAGCAGCGGTTTTGCTTTTTCAAACTGCTGCCGGTTAAAATAACTATAGCCCTGGTGAACTTTCAGGGTTGGCACCTGGTTGTTTTTCAGGTTTGTCAGGGATGTCTTTTCATAAAAATTTACAGCCTGGTAAAAATCCTTCTGGCGATAATAATATTCTCCCAAATGAAAACTCATCAGCTCTACCCTGCTTACGTTTTCTTCCAGTTCTACATATTCTGTTGCCTGCTCCAGTGCGCCTTTTTCATTTAGCATCAAACCGCAGGACAATGTATAAAACCGTAATTCCTGGGAGTTAAGCGCATTGTTGGTAAGATCTGGTTCCCGTTGCTGCTGATACAATTCACGAAATATCGGGTAAGCAAGACTGTATTGTCCCTGCTGATAATACTCCTTGGCTTGTTTATATCCGTTCCGGGGATCAGTGAAAAATCCAGTTTGTTGTGCCTGTCCAAATTGAAGAAGGGAACAGCACAGGATCGTTGCGACGAAGTTTCTCACTTGTTGTTGATTTTATTTTCAAAGGCCACTTGAAACCGGGTAAAGTTTTCAAATATTTTAATCCTGACCAAATAACGTTCCAAACAACTGTGGATAATTGAAATCATTAACAATTCTTTCTGTCGAGTGCCTATTTTTGGCAAAAAATCCAGAATGAAAAAACTACTTTCCACCAGCTACCAGGAATGGGCATTTGATACTATGAGCTTTTTGATGCGAATTACTTTCGGAGGTTTAATGCTGGTTGATCATGGTTTTCAGAAATTAACAAAATACCCTAGTCTGCAGAGCAAATTCAGCGATCCTTTTCATATCGGATCCGACTGGTCGCTGATACTGGTCATCTTTGCTGAAGTGTTTTGCAGCCTGCTGATCATGGCGGGATTGTTTACCCGGCTGGCAGCTATCCCGCTTGTAATTGCAATGGGCGTAGCCTTTTTTATTGCGCATAACCATGACATTAAGGAAGGAGAAAAAGCGGCTCTGTTTCTTGTTGGTTTTCTTTCCATTCTGCTGGTTGGCCCGGGAAGAGCCTCCCTCGACCGCATGATGGGAAGGTAAGGAATGTGAGACGTCAGACGTCAGACGTGAGACGTGAGATGTGAGAAATATGAATTAACATAAGAAATTGTAAAATGTATATTTCAGAAACCCAGGTACGCGTGCGGTATGCAGAAACCGACCAGATGAATGTAGTGTACCATGGCAATTATGCACAATATTTCGAAGTGGCCCGTGCTGAAAGTATCCGCCAACTCGGATTCAGTTATAAAGACATGGAAGCGATGGGCGTTATCATGCCCATTGTGGAATTGCACACCAAATTTCTACGTCCGGCTCATTACGACGATCTGTTAACCGTGCGTACTACCCTGGCGCATCTGCCAACCGATCACCGGATTGAATTCCAGCAGGAAGTATTCAATGAACACCAGAAATTGCTGACCATCGGAAAAGTAGTGCTTTACTTTATCAAAGCTGATACAAAGGAAAAAACATCCATGCCGGATGCCTTATTCCAGAAACTGGCGCCTTATTTCAACACATCCAAAACAGAATAAAGGGATCGAACAGCAGCAGCGCCAGAACCGGTATAATTGTTTACCAGTATGGCAACGATGTATTTTTTTCCATCTGCAGCAGTATGAAAACCTGTATAGGCTCGGGCGCCATTAATGGAACCGCTTTTTAGTTTCATACCGTTATAGAGAGGAAAGGAATCATAAAATTGTCTGTACCAGCTTTGTTTGGTAGACCAGAATAGAGCAGTTGCCAATGCATTTGATGTAACGCGGTTTTGTGGAGATAATCCACTGCCATCCATCAATTGAAGCGCACCCGGTTCGATACCTATGGCTTTCCAGAATGCAGCCAGGTGCTCAGCTCCGGCTGCTGTTGAGGATGTTTTTCCCGCCTTGCGGGCAAGTTCTTTTATCATCGCTTCGCCATAAAGGTTGATGCTTTTCCGCATGAACCAATATACTAATGAGTCCAGCCGGGGCGATGCTGTTTTCGCAAGCGTACCTGTCTTTCCTGATGCTGCCACCCCGCTTTCATTGGAGAGTTCTATTCCTGCATCCGAAAGCTCCTGCTTAAAAGTAGCGATGAACTGAGAAACCGGATCGGGAATTGATCCGGATATAGAAAAAGCCTGCTCCCCCAGGGGAATCGTGCCTCTTATTACCCCCTGCATTGAGCCGGGAGCCAGGTAGATGTAGGCATTGTCGCCACTTCCTTTTGCGCCGGTTGTTAACGCAGATCTTAGTTCTACCTCATGCAACTCAGGTTTGGTACGTAAAATCCGAACTGGGTCCCCGATTTTTTGTCCGGCTGCCAATAGCACATCATACTGGTTTTCTCTCCAGTTCAGGGAACCTGCTCCAGCTCCATAATAATTGCCAATATCCTGCCATATCCATCCATCCGGTATGCGTTCCAAATCCGGCTCCTCTTCACTTAGCAGGATATTTCCTGTTATTTTTTTTATGCCTTTTGCTTTCAGCGTTTTTATCCAGGACTCCCAGAATACTTCTTCTTTGGTAGCTGCATACCTCCACGAACCCAGTGAAGGATCGCCTCCACCCCTGATCAGCAGATCTCCATGCAATATCCCTTCCCTGATTTCTCCCCGGTATTCAAGCCGGGTTTCGAAACGATAGTCAGGTCCCAGGGATTCTAGGGCTGCCATAGCCGTTAATACCTTCAGTGTACTGGCTGGCGCCAGCCCCATCTGTTCATTGTATTCATACACAGGTTTACCAGTTACTCCATCCAAAACAGAAAGGGCCACAGCCGCATGTTTCATGCTCGGCTCTTTGAGCATCGCCTGAATTTTTTGAGAAAGCCGGGCAGGCACTGTTTGCGCCTGCATCGAAATAGCAATTAATACAGAACCAAGACCGCTCCAGATTTGTTTCCAACTCATGCGGCAATTTAGGAAGAATTGCTGCTACCTTTACGCATTGAATCTATTGTATGGAATTACTGAGAGCCAGTATTATCACCATTGGCGACGAATTACTCATAGGTCAGGTTATTGATACCAACAGTGCCTGGATGGCACAGCAATTAAATCTGGTAGGCATTACCGTTAGCAGAAGGGTTGCCGTAGGAGATGAATGGAATGCCATCTGGTCGACCCTTGACGAAGAGCTCGTAAAATCCGATATTATTCTACTTACTGGTGGCCTCGGCCCTACTGCGGATGATATTACCAAACCTCTGCTTTGTGAATATTTTGGCGGCAAACTGGTCAGTGATCCGAAGGTACTGGCACATGTTACCTACCTCTTTGAAAAAGTACTGAAACGACCGATGATCGAACGGAATATCCGCCAGGCAGATGTACCGGATGTGTGCACCGTGTTACACAATCGGAATGGTACTGCTCCTGGCATGTGGTTTGAAAAAAACAATAAGATTGTTGCTTCGCTTCCTGGCGTCCCGCATGAAATGAAGGGTCTCATGAGCGATGAAGTGATCCCCCGCTTATTGCAGCACTTTCAGCCTCCTGTTATTGTACATCGCACCCTGCTTACTGCCGGTATTGGTGAATCCTTC
>JAGKTB010000109.1:0-5918 GCA_018993145.1 Flavihumibacter sp. | reverse complement strand
AGGCGCTTTTTTCCCTGGCCATTGTTTCAAAAATGGAGGAGTCAAGGCCGTATGGTTTTCCGGGGCGGTCAAATTCGGGCTCATTGAAATAGGTACAACTTCCCGTCAGGAAACTGAAATCAGGTGCCGGCTTCCGCCATTGCCATAATTCACGGGTAGTAAACTCACCGGAGTAAGTACTTTCCTTTCCATTGATAATAATTCTGTATTCGTAAGAAGTGCCGGGTTCCAGGCCGCCGATTTCTGTTTGAACCGGATTAAAATCCACCAACCCGCCAACAGTCCCAATATTCAGGACTTTATTTTTTGCCTGGCTACTGTTTCCTTTTTTCCAGTACCGGATGGCCAGCGTTTTTACCTCAGGTGCCGGTTCCATCCAAATTTTTGCAGTACGATAATCGTTCTGTCCCAGCATAGGTCCGGATAACAATCCGCCTTTCGATTGTGCATTCACAAGAACAGTCAAGAGCATCGTCACCACCAAAACAAAGCCTTTCATATTTATTGTTTGAAACTGCAAAGTAGTAAAAGCCCCATAACAAAATACCCCCCATTCAGGAGAAAGAGGGGTATTTTGTCAATTCATTTAACCAATCAGGCTTATCGGATAGCCCTGCAGTGCTTGTACCTACCGCTTGCCGCTTCCGCGGGTGAAACAGCCTTGCAAGATGCGAGGAATACCACTATAGCCAGAACAGCCAGGAGTTTTTGCATAGTCTCGGATTTCGTGAATAAATATCATTTTCCAAACGCCAATTTTATGCCAATAGTATGTAACCCATCTTCCCGTTCTCTAAGAGTATAATTGATAATCAATATTTTAGAAAATCTGCCACATAAATTTTTCGACGAGCGAACCAAAAAAGAAAAGCCCCGGGTAGAAACCAGGGGCTTTGTTTCTATTAGAAACCGTCCATGTAATTCATTTGGTACTAGCTACATCCGAGGCTGTTGCCACAGTTCAGACATTTATAGCAGGTGCCGCTACGGATGGTCAGATGGCCGCAGACATTACAAGCCGGAGCATCACTCTGCATGGACTTGTTCGCCTGGTTCAACGCATCATAACCACTTGCTGCACTTGCCTTTATAGCAGTTGGTTTGGCTGATTTAGTAGGTTCCGGCTGCTTGGTACCGGCCACAACCCGTACATCACTTAATTCAGGTGTTTTTTTTTCAAACTCCCTTGCTGGTACCTCATCCCACTCATCTTCCCCGGTATTCATCACTTCCGGCTTATCCAGCACATGTACCAGGTCGGTCCGATCCAGGTATTCATAGGCCAGTGAACGGAAGATAAAGTCCACAATGGAAGTAGTGCTCTTGATATTCGGATGATCTACCATACCGGCTGGCTCGAAGCGAGTGAATACAAATTTCTCCACGAACTCTTCCAGGGGAACACCATACTGTAAACCGATGGATACTGAAATTGCAAAGCAGTTCAGCATGCTGCGCATGGTGGCTCCTTCCTTGGCCATATCGATGAAGATTTCACCCAGTGTACCATCACCGTATTCTCCTGTTCTTACAAAGAGCGCCTGACCATTGATCTTCGCCTTCTGCGTATAACCCCGACGTTTAGCCGGCAGCGTACGCCGTTCAACAATTCTTGCAAGTTGACGCTTCAATTTGGTATCAGGAGAGGCCTGTACCCGCTTCTGTACTTCTTCCAACAGGTCCTCTACAGTAAGTTTGCCAAGATCAATGATATTGGAGCTGTTTGCAGTTTCCTCTTTCACTTCTGCTTCCTTCTCGTCTTCTCCTTTCTTCTTCTTATCGCTCTTATTGCTCAAGGGCTGGCTGAGTTTGGATCCATCACGGTAAAGTGCATTCGCTTTCAATCCAAGTTTCCAACTCAACATGTAACAATCAGCAATCTCTTCTACTTTTGCTTCGTTCGGCAGGTTGATGGTTTTGGAAATAGCGCCACTGATAAAAGGTTGAACTGCCGCCATCATCCGGATATGTCCATGTGCATGGATATAACGCTCACCTTTCTTACCACATTTGTTGGCACAATCAAATACTGCCAGGTGCTCCTGCTTCAGATAAGGTGCACCTTCAACAGTCATGGTACCGCATACATAATCATTTGCTGCATCAATCTGCTCTTCGGTAAACCCGAGTGCTTCCAGCAGGTTGAAATTCCAGTCGTTGTATTGATCTGCTGTAAATCCTAAACGCTCCAGGCAGGCTTCACCGAGGCTGTATTTGTTGAAAACAAACCCGATTTCAAAAGCAGCCTTCACTGCATCATCCAGCTTCTTGATTTCTTCCGCGATAAATCCTTTTTCACTCAGTGTCTGGTGATTGATAAACGGAGCTCCGGAGAAGCTGGCTGCACCCACAGCATATTTAATGATGGCGTCAATTTCTTTCTCTGTATAACCAAGATTTTTCAGTGCAGATGGTACAGACTGGTTGATGATCTTGAAATAACCACCACCACTCAGTTTTTTGAATTTCACCAGGGCAAAATCAGGCTCCACACCTGTGGTATCACAATCCATCACCAGACCAATAGTACCGGTTGGTGCAATCACGGTTGTTTGCGGGTTGCGATAACCATATTTCTCACCCAGTTGAACTGCTTCATCCCAGGCTTTGGTAGCAGCTTTCAGCAGGTAATCCGGGCAGTATTTCGCCTGGATACCCTGAGGCTTAATGCTCAATCCTTCATATGCTTCAGAAGCATCATACGCAGCAGCGCGGTGATTGCGCATTACCCGCAGCATATGCTCCTTGTTCTCATTGTATTTGGCGAATGGTCCAAGAATCTGGGCCAACTCCGCAGATGTTTTATACGCTACCCCTGTCATAATCGCAGAGATCGCTCCGGCGATTCCACGGGCTTCTTCACTGTCGTATGGAATACCACTTACCATCAGCATGGTACCGAGATTTGCGAAACCAAGTCCCAGTGTGCGGTAATCAAAACTCAACTGTGCCACTTCTTTAGAAGGGAATTGTGCCATTAGTACAGAAATCTCAAGTACTACAGTCCAAAGGCGACAGCTGTATGCATATCCTTCCACATCGAACATATTATTGTCCTTGTTGAAGAATTTCATCAGGTTGGCGGATGCCAGGTTACAAGCTGTATTGTCGAGGAACATGTACTCAGAGCAGGGGTTGGAAGCACGGATAGGACCTCCTTCCGGACAAGTATGCCACTCATTGATAGTAGTGTCATACTGTGTACCGGGATCCGCACAACGCCATGCCGCATAGGAGATTTTATTCCAAAGTTCGCGGGCAGACCCTTTTTTCATTTCCCGTCCATCGCTGCGGGCTTTCAGTTCCCAGTCTTCGTTGTTCTCCAGTTTTTCAAAGAAGCTGTTGGGGATACGAACAGAGTTGTTGGAGTTTTGTCCGCTTACGGTACGATAGGCTTCTCCCTCATAATCGCTTGCATATCCTGCTGCAATAAGTGCAGCTACTTTTTTCTCTTCTTCTACTTTCCAGTCAACGAACTGTACAATTTCCGGGTGATCCAGGTCCAGGCAAACCATTTTTGCTGCCCGGCGGGTTGTACCACCACTTTTAATAGCACCTGCAGCACGGTCACCAATTTTCAGGAAGCTCATCAGGCCGGATGAGGTACCACCACCGCTGAGTTTCTCCCCTTCACCACGAACATTTGAGAAGTTGGTGCCTACACCGGAACCGTATTTGAAGATCCTTGCTTCACGCACCCAGAGATCCATGATACCACCTTCATTCACCAGGTCATCTTCCACACTTAAGATAAAGCAGGCATGTGGCTGGGGCCGCTCATATGCAGAGGTTGATTTCTTGAGTTGACCATCCAACTGGTCTACATAATAGTGTCCCTGGGGTTTACCAGCAATGCCATAACACTCATACAAGCCGGTATTGAACCACTGTGGACTGTTAGGAACACAGGCCTGGTCGAGGATAGAGTATACCAGTTCCTCGTAAAAAACCTGTGCATCTTTTTCAGATGCAAAATAACCATAGCGTTCACCCCAAACGCGCCAGCAATGCGCCATACGGTGAGCTACCTGCTTGGACGAAGTTTCGCGACCCAGGCTGCCATCCGGCTGGGGTACACCCGCCTTGCGGAAATACTTCTGCGCCAGGATATCGGTAGCAATCTGACTCCAGCCTTTCGGAACCTCCACGTTGTTCATTTCAAACACTACCTCACCGCTGGGGTTGCGGATAATGGAAGTCCGGTAGTCGTATTCAAACTGATCGAATACAGACACATCATCGCGTGTAAAGCGACGGGGGAACTCAAGCCCCTTTACGGCTGTTTTTTTGCTGGCCATACAATATTTTATTAGATTTTGTGTTATGTAATCTTTAAATCTCCATGAGGAGATCATGAATAACGAAAATAGCAGCCTCCAACCTAAATTCCGACCCGGAAATATCCACCTATGTGGATAAAGGATGGGGATTATTTCATTATCCTTATTCCTGCTGGATTTGCGTCAAAATCCACCAATTCAGGAAAAAATTATTTGGTGGTTCCCTACAAAATCCTTTGTTATCTTGCCTGCTCTTTACAAAGTTAAGGTTCTATGATGCGTACTTACACTCTGATTCTCCTGCTTTTGGTCTCTTCCTTGCTGGTAGAGGCCCAAACTATCAATACCACCTGGCTGGCAGCTTTTACCACCACCAAAATCAATAAAAAATTCAGTATCCATTTTGATGCACAGTGGCGTTCAGGTGATCAGTACTCCACCATGTCTACCCTACTATTGCGTCCCGGACTGAATTACCACTTAAATGACCGCCTGGTACTTACTGCAGGGTATGGGTATATTACAAACCGAAGGAGTTTTATAGTACCCGGACCAGCAGATGAGCCTGTTAACGTAACTGGTTACTTACCGGAACATCGGCTTTGGCAGCAGGCCCTCTATACACATCCCATCATTGGAAAAAACACCATTACCCACCGGCTTCGTCTTGAACAACGCTTTTTAATGCAGCCTTCCATTGAGAACTACAACCTGTCGGCTGACGGTAATACTTATGCGAACCGGGTTCGGTATTTTTTCCGGACTGTCATTCCAGTCAAACAGGAATTTCCATTTAAGAAAGGCTTATTTGCCGGATTGCAAAATGAAGTGATGTTCAATTTTGGGGATAAAACACCTGTAAATGGAAAAATCTTTGACCAGAACCGTTTGTTACTAAGCGCCGGATACCGCATCCAGCCTAAGATTGATGTGGAATTGGGCTACCTGAATCAACATGTAAAGGGACGGGCAGATGCCTTTGTGAATAACCATGTAATTCAGCTTGCTGCATACACCCGTTTCTAAGCACAATTGGGCATACCAGCATTTTTTTGCATTTTTGCCCCTAGCCATTACCTTTTGAATGCAAAAAGGCATCTATCAACAGATACAAAATAGCAAGCAGGCAAAACAGAAATCTTTTGCCGTTCTGATCGACCCGGATAAAGTCCGGCCTGCTGAAATTCCGGCCCTGGTGCAACTTGCCCTGGATGCCCGGGTTGATTATCTGCTGGTAGGCGGCAGCCTGGTGATCTCCAATCACCTGGATGAATGTATACAGGCGATCAAGTCTCTAACCGATATTCCGGTAATTCTCTTTCCCGGCAGCCCCTCTCAAATTTCCCGGTATGCCGATGCCCTTCTTTACCTCTCTTTGATCTCCGGCAGAAATCCCGAATTATTAATCGGACAACATGTGATCAGTGCGCCTTTTGTAAAACAAAGCGGACTGGAAATCATGAGTACGGGATATATGGTAATTGATGGTGGTGCGCCTACCACGGTTTCCTATATCAGCAATGCAAGTCCTATTCCATCTGATAAAAATGAAATCGCGCTTTGTACAGCACTGGCCGGGGAAATGCTGGGAATGAAACTTATTTATATGGATGCCGGCAGCGGAGCCCGAATCCCCAT
>JAGKTB010000108.1:0-10628 GCA_018993145.1 Flavihumibacter sp. | reverse complement strand
ATAAAAGAAGTACAAACAGTAGGATATCATCGCGCATTAACTACAGAAGGAATTCTGGCTGCCCGGCCAACCTTATTGCTGCATGATAACAATATTGGTCCGGAACACGTGGTTCAGCAATTGGAAGCACTAAAAATTCCAATGAAAGTATTTGACAATACCGGATCAACCATTGACAGTACCAAATTGCTGATCCGGGAGATAGGAGCTTATTTCGGAAAGGAGAAAGAAGCAGCTAGTATCTGTGGCTTGCTAGATCAGGAAATGACATATGCAATGGAAGCTGCCAGAAAGTATACCAAACCAGTCAAGGTATTAGTGGTGCATTTTGGTCAGGCTACCAATGCATATCTCGTGATGACTAAAAATAGTACAGCAGCCAAACTCATTCAATGGGCAGGCGGTGAAATGGCAGTAGAAGGAACCAGAGGGATGCAGCCAATAGCAGCAGAACTGGTAGCAGCTTCAGATCCTGATATTATTCTGCTAACGGATTTTGGCTATGACCGGCTGGGCAACCTGGAGAAAGTACGGGAACTGCCTGGTATTGCCGGAACAACTGCAGCCCGAACGGGAAAGATATATAGAGTCGAAGAACATGACCTGGTATACCTGGGGCCGCGTACGGGTGAAATAGTAGTTCAACTTCAAAAACTTATACACCAGGATGTTACGCAATAAAAGAAAAAGACGCATTGAAATCGGATTACTGATTGCAATGTTGTTTAGTGTGATTTTATCTGCAGGGCTGGGGGCTGTATCAATTCTTCCGACGGAAATGATTTCAGCTGTTCAGAAATTCATAACAGGTAAGCAAAACCTGACTCTCAATGAACGAATTTTTCTGGATATCAGGTTGCCAAGAGCAATTTTATGTGTTTTGGTAGGCGCCAGCCTGGCTACCGGAGGCAGTCTGATGCAGGCTTTGTTTCGGAATCCGATAGTGGAACCCGGACTGGTTGGAACTTCCAGCGGAGCAGCTGCAGGTGCAGCATTGTATTTTGTGTTGGGAGCCCATTTACCTGTTTTATTCAGCACCTGGACCTTGCCGTTAGCTGCTTGCCTTGGAGCTATGCTGGCAACCTTATTGGTTTTTGTATTAAATGCGGGAGGTGATTCGAAAAGAGGTTCCACCACTACCATGCTTTTAACCGGTATTGCTGTAAACGCAATCGGTTTAAGTATCGTTGGATTCCTGTCCTATCTGGCAAGGGACCCTCAGGCGCGATCCATCACTTTCTGGAGTATGGGCACCCTCTCTGGTGCCAGCTGGAAAGCTGTGGGAATAACCAGCTTATCCACCATCATTGGAATCGGATATGCATTCCGGTTGGCTAATCCGCTAAATGCGCTGATGTTGGGAGAAGAAGAGGCACTATTATTAGGAGTCCGGATTCCACGTCTTCGATTAATCATTTTAATTATACAGGTAACTCTGGTTGCTGTAGCAACCGCTTTTGTAGGTATAATCGGATTTGTAGGATTGATAGTACCACATTTACTGCGCATGTTACACGGATCAGATAACCGTTTGCTGCTTCGTAATGCAGCTTTGGGAGGCGCTGTTTTATTAAGTATTGCAGATATAGCAGCCCGATTTTGGCTTCGGCCAGCAGAACTACCGATTGGTATACTCACTTCAATCGTTGGAGCACCTGTTTTTTTATTAATGATTCGAAAAACCAACTATTTCTAATTATGTTGACCATCAATAAACTTAGCTATTGGGTTGGAAAAAAGTATTTACTGCAGGATATCTCCTATCGCTTTCGTC
The DNA here is from genome assembly GCA_018993145.1 of Flavihumibacter sp. Classification (GTDB taxonomy): domain Bacteria; phylum Bacteroidota; class Bacteroidia; order Chitinophagales; family Chitinophagaceae; genus Flavihumibacter. Next base: position 8,854 of record JAGKTB010000108.1, on the reverse strand, counting down.
CCGGTGTCCTAAACCTGATCATCGGTCCGAATGGAGCAGGTAAATCAACACTTATTAAACTGATAAGCGGACAGCTACCTGCTCCTGCCGGAACTATCCTATATGGAGATCAACCGATTCAGGAAATTTCAGCAAACGCGCTTGCAAAAAGGAGGGCCGTATTGTCTCAACAAGTTGACCTGGTTTTTCCAATGCAAATGGAAGAAGTGGTGTTGATGGGGCGTTATCCTTATTTCACTGGACAGCCTTCCAGTGAAGACTATACAGTTTGCAAGGAAGTGATTACTTATTTTGAGCTGGAAACGCTAGAGGGTAGAAATTACAATACACTCAGTGGTGGTGAAAAACAACGAGTTCATTTTGCCAGAGTGCTTGCCCAAATCTGGAATAAAAAGGATGCTGAACTTCGCTATTTGTTACTGGATGAACCCCTGACATTCCTGGATATCTACTACCAGTTTAACTTTCTGCAAAAAATGAAGGAACTGATCCAACAACAACCTCTGGTAGTAGTGGGTGTGATTCACGACCTTCACCTGGCAGCCAGGTTTGCAGAGGAACTGGTATTACTAAAACAAGGTTCAATATTGGCATCCGGATCATCTCAAAAGGTGCTCAGCAGTGATAATATTTATAACGCATTTGGTATAGAATACAATCCCATATACTAAAAAAAATTACAGTTTACTAAATGAAAGGGACAGAATAATAAAATTAGCAGGAAATTGAAGGGAGAATAAGTAAGAATATCCTGCTATGCGGATCATATATTTCATATTAGGAATACTTTGGTTAGTTCCAGTTACCCGGAGTCAGCCCAGGGATTACCATCTTCAGTTATTTGATCATAAATCAGGCATTCAGGCAGGGACCATTACTGCACTGACAACAGATCAGCAGGGCTTTTTATGGATCATGTATCCGCGGCAGGTGCAGTGCTTCAATGGGAAAAAACTCGAATCGTTTAAACTTCCGGTCAACTCCAACCGGTTGTTTTGTGATGCGCAGAACCGGATTTGGGTTAGTTCGAATCATCACATGTTTCTCTACTCAACGCAACAGCGTCGGTTTATTCAAACCGAAATCGAAGGAATTGATAGTACGGATTACCTGGGAGATCTTTTTCAGTTACACAACCAGCCTGCTTCACTTTTGACAAGTAAGGGATTGTTTCAGTATGATGAAGCAACCAATAAATTCAAAGCTTCACCGGTTCAGCTGCCTATTGCCGGACCTATCAGTGTCAGGGTATTTGCTTCAAAGGATGGGGTAATCTATTTCAGAAAGGCCAATACCCTGTTCCGGTACCAATTCAGCAATGCACAAGTAGACAGTTTGCCAGACAGAAACGCGATGAGAATCTTTGCGTTGACTGCAGATAGCTTACTGGTTACAACCTGGGATAATACAAGTTACTGGTATCATTACCCAACAGCTGCAGTTAATCAGATTTTCCTGCCATCGGGATTATCAAGTCTCGAATCGGGGTCCTTCGGGGTTAGAGCTGTTGGATTTATTCGGCCCGGGACCTATCTGTTTGCTTCCCGGGAAGGTATTTTTGAATACAACCTGGCCGCCAGGAAATTGAGTCGGCCCAGATTCTTTTTAAATGGCCGCAAAATTGGAACCAATGATTTTGCCAATTACCTGCACATTGATGCACATCGGTTTGTTTGGTTGGCTAATATTGACGGGATAGGCAGGTTTTCGGCAGACAGGCAGACGATCGGACTGGTACGCTTACGTAAGCTGGATGATGAAAAGCCAGTTGGCATAGATAATATCCGGAAGATAACAGAAGATCGAGAGGGGAATCTTTGGATTGCAACGGGCCATGGGCTTGCCTGCAGAAAAAAAGCAAGTGCTGAATGGATGTATTTTCCACCTGACCTGAAAGCCACCAACAAGTTGAATTACCCGTCCATTCGGGGCCTGGTTTATGATGGCAAAAAATTAATTATTGCTCCGACGGATCGGGGTATCTGGCTGATGAATCCAACTACCTTTCAATATGAAAGGCCTGTTTATGCCAATGATTCTGTTCGCATATCCAGTGAACAGGACTTTTATGATGACTTATATACACTTCAGGATGGCAATCATTTATTAGCGGGTCGGGATGCCTTGTATTTACTGAATGGGAATAACTATCTCCTGTCAAAATTGGATATCCCTCCCTCCCGGGAAAACTCCAACTACATTGTTCAATCGCCGAATGGAGTGATTTGGATAACTACTCAAAAAGGCTTGCATTGTCTGGATAGTAATCTGAATTACATCCGGGAAATCGCACTTCCATTTCAGGACAAATTCATTTCCTGTACCTATGCATTGAAAGATAATTCCTTGTTATTCGGTTGTTCGGCAGGGTTATATACAGTGAGGTTGGAGAAAGGGCAGGCGGTTATCCAGCCATTTTCCAGTTTATTTCAGGACATCATAGTAACTACCCTTTACCAGGACAGCATAGGGGCCATTTGGGCAAGTTCCGAAAAGGGTATTTACAGATACGATCCTTCCAATTCCAGTTTGAACTTATTTGATCAATCAGACAATGTACAGGGCTTTGGCTTCAATGGAAACAGTTGGTGGAGAAGCAGGGATGGCACCCTGTATCTGGGAGGAACGAATGGCATGAATTATTTTCATCCGGAAAAATTTGATATAAGTGGGGAAGAATTATCTGTTTATCTCCGTCAGGTGCGTTTTGGAAGTACCGATTCCTTGTTTCATGATTTTAATAAATCCTTACAGTTGCAGTATAAGGATCGTGATTTGGAAATTGAATGGAGCGCTCCTTATTACAATAATCCATTGAATGTTTACTACCGGTATCGCCTGACTACAGAAGAACCCTGGAAGGAAATCGGGAATTCAAATCTGGTAAGAATCAGTTCTCTTTCACCCGGCCATTACCAATTTGAACTCGAGGCCAGCTTGAATAAAGTAAATTGGATAAAAGCTCAGCAAGTTTTCAGTTTTTCCATTCATGAACCCTTTTGGTTGTCAATATGGTTTATTGCATTCGTGCTTGCAGTAGTTGTATTCCTAGTATGGCTTCTGTTGCATAATAGAAATAAAAAACTGGAGGCCAAGCAGGAAGAGCTGGAAGCTCAGCAGGCAATCCATTTTTTTGCAACCAGCATGAATGAGTATGCTGCGGTTGATCCCATGTTATGGGATGTGGCCCGTAACTGTATAGGTCAGTTAAAGTTTGAAGATTGTGTTATTTATCTGCTGGATGAAGAACGCAATGTTCTGATTCAAAAAGCCGCCTATGGTCCAAAGGACGGACTCGGAAACCAGATTTTGGATCCAATTGAAATACCTGTAGGCAGCGGGATAACTGGGGCTGTCGCAGCTAGCGGATTAGCTGAAATTATTTCGGATACTTCAAAGGATAACCGATATATCCCAGATGACAAACATCGGCTATCTGAACTGACTGTTCCCATTATAGCAGATGGAAAGGTGTTGGGCGTAATTGATTCCGAACACTCGAAAAAAGGGTTTTTTACTCAAAAACACTTGTCCATACTTACCACAATTGCTTCCTTGTGTGCTAATAAAATAATTAAAGCACGTGCTGAGCAGGAGCGACAGCTTGCTGAAAAAACACTCATGGATACAAGAAAAAAAATGGCTGATATTGAAATGCAGGCACTGCGTGCGCAGATGAATCCCCATTTCATTTTTAATTGTTTAAACTCCATCAACCGGTATATCGTTAAAAGTGACCAGGCAACAGCTTCCTTGTACCTCACAAGATTTGCGAAACTGATCCGCCTGATTCTGGACAACTCAAATAACCGATCCATTACCTTAAGCAATGAACTGGAACCATTACAGCTTTATCTGGAGATGGAATCGATTCGGTTTGAGAAACAATTTAAATATCAAATTCGTCTGGCTGAAGGCCTTCAGCCAGATACCATTTACGTTCCCCCGCTAATCATACAGCCTTATGTTGAAAATGCCATTTGGCATGGACTGCTTCATTTGGATAAACCGGGGGAATTAAAAATTGAACTGCGACTGACGGGCTCAAATTTATTGGAATGCTGTATTGAAGACAATGGCATTGGCAGAGAAAAGGCGGCTGTTTTAAAAAGCAAATCAGCAGCTACCAAAAAATCATTGGGAATGCAGTTAACAGAAGATCGACTGGCGCTATTGAATAAGGAAGAGGGAGTGCAGGCTTCTGTAGAAGTTAAAGACCTTTTAGAAGGAGGCCGTTCTCTTGGAACCCGGGTAATTCTTAAAATTCCGGTTGACGATTAAAATTCAGCATATGATACGGGTTGTATTAATTGATGATGAGAAGAATGCACTTGAAATGATGGAGTGGTTACTTCGCAACTATTGTCCTCAGGTGAAGATTGAAGCCATGTGCCTGGGTGCGGAAGAAGGAATAAAGGCGATTACAAGCCATCGTCCGGACCTTGTTTTCCTGGATATAGAAATGCCCAGGATGAATGGATTTGATCTGCTGGAGCAGTTCGATCCGCTTTTTTTTGATGTGGTATTTTGTACCGCTTATGATCAGTTTGCGATCAAGGCGTTTAAATATGCAGCCCTCAATTACCTCCTAAAACCGATAGATCCTAAAGACCTGGCAGACACCATCCAGCGGGTAGAGAAAAAAAACAGTCTCCCCATGAAGGAACAGCTGGAAGTTTTATTTACCAGTTTGCAACAACAGAAACCAACGATCTCCAGAATTGCGCTGACCACCGGAGACGGAATGATCTTCGTTTCAACCAATGATATTATTTATTGTCAGGCTGAAAGTAACTACACACAGGTGGTTTTAAGCAATGGAAAAAAAATCATGGTTTCCAAAGTATTAAAAGATATCGACGAAGCATTGGCTGGAGAAGATTTTTTCCGTATTCACCATTCTTATCTCATCAACCTGAATCATATCCAAAAATACGTAAGGGGAGATGGCGGCTATCTTATCATGTCGGATGGAACAACGATTCTTATTTCAAGGGCCCGTCGACAGGAATTTATGGAACGGTTTTCCAAATTTTAGGTAAATGACATAGAAATAAATGCAATCTGCTCAATAGCGCAGGGGATCGGGTAATAGGCATACTAGCTTTGTGAAGCAAATTCAAATACACATTAACTATTAAACCTATCACAATGAAATTTCTGACACGTCTTTTGATGATTGCAATCAGTAGTATTTTACTTTTTTCCTGCGCTAAAGAAAAAGAAGATCCAATTATTATTACCGGCTTCTGGCAAGGTAAAATTGGAGAAGGAACGAATCCTCCATCCGGGCAATATGCAGTTCAGATTTACCCTGACGGAAAAATTGAAAGAATCAACAGTAATGGTACAGCAACGGCGGAAGGCACCTGGACTTTGGAGGGAAAAAAGTTTACAGCCAGCTATCAGTTTAAAAATGGTAATACGCAGGTTACTATTGATGGTCAGTATAACCGGTCTTCCAAAAAACTTTCAGGAAACTGGAGCAATAATGGAGGGGAACAGGGAACCTTTACTTTATCTCGTTAGCTAACTGTCGGGCAATTGTTTGTACTCTCTCCGTACATTGTATTGACAGGTATCTGACACGTATGCTAAAATAGTTTCAGAAAAGAGCATTTTCACATAAGGCTGTCTTTGAGATATGGGGTAAATTGGAAAACCATGTTTCAAAGGCGGCTTTTTTATTTGTTGGGCAGGTCGTTTAGCCTGTGTTTTCTGTTTTCTTTCCTGCTGACAGGCTGCGCGCCTGACCTGCCGGAGGAGATTGAACAGGCCTATGAGCAATTGCCCGATAAAGTGGATTATAACCTGCATGTCAAACCCATTTTGTCGGATAAATGTTTTGCATGCCATGGTCCCGACCAGGCAAAAAGAGAAGCCGGACTGCGACTTGATCTGCCAACAGCAGCCTATGCGGAACTGCCAGAAACACCTGGTAAGGTGGCGATTGATCCGGGCAGCCTGACTAACAGTGAACTGTTTCATCGCATTTTGTCAGAGGATCATGACTACCGGATGCCGACACCGGAATCCAACCTGCAATTAAGCACGGAAGAAAAAGCCATCCTGATCAAATGGATCAATCAAGGCGCGGAATACCAGCCCCATTGGTCCTTTGTTACACCCACAAAACCAGCTATACCGAAGATTCAGCAAGAAGAATGGGTACAAACACCGGTGGATGCTTTCATCCTGAAAAAACTGGAAGAAAAAAAACTGGCACCTGCTGATAAAGCATCAAAAGAGCTCTTGCTGAGAAGACTTTCCCTTGATTTAACCGGACTTCCGCCCACGGAGGAAGAGATCCGCGCGTTTGTAAACGACAATTCGCCGAAGGCAGTTGAAAAGCAGGTGGACAGATTGCTGCAATCGCCTCAGTTTGGTGAAAAGATGGCGGTCGACTGGCTGGACCTGGCAAGATTTGCCGACTCGCATGGATATACGGTTGATGGATTAAGAGATGTATCCGCTTACCGCGATTGGGTGATTGCAGCTTTCAACCGCAATATGCCCTATAATCAGTTTATAGAATGGCAACTGGCTGGGGACCTGTTACCGAATCCAACCAAGGAGATGAAAATTGCCACTGCCTTCAACAGGCTGCATCCGCAAAACCTGGAAGGTGGTGTAATTGAAGAAGAGTTTCAGACGGAATATGTGGTGGATCGGGTTAATACTGTAGGAACCGCTTTTCTTGGACTCACCATCAGTTGTGCCCGCTGTCATGATCATAAATATGATCCGGTATCTCAGCAAAATTTTTATGAGCTCTACAGTTTCTTCAATACGGTACAGGAAGCGGGACAAATATCCTTTGACCTTGCCATGCCATCCCCTTCCATGTTACTCACGGATGAAGAAAAAGACAATGTGCTGGCCTTATTGAATCAGAAAATAAAAGAACAGGAGAAAAAATTACTTACTAACCAAGAAGCATATACGAAACAGGCAGAGCAGTGGATAGACCAGGAGAAATACAAATCCATGCAGCAGGTGCACGTCCCCGTTACCGGCTTACAGGCCTCCCTGAATTTTGATGGCGGGCATCTTCGTTCGGGTGGTGGAACCTCTTATATTACTGCTGCCATGAAACGGGATTTGAGTTATTCAGCCGGAGATCCTCCCAAATTTGTTGCTTCTCCCAGAGGAAAAGCCTTGCTACTGAATTGTGATGAATGGCTGGATCTGACACCGGTTGGCGCTTTCAAAAGAAATTATCCGTTTACGATCAGTATCAACTTCTGGATACCCAAAGATTTCAAGGAAGGTGTGATTTTTCATAAGACCATCGCGGAGCGTTTATTCAATTATCGTGGGTATCATGTTTATTTTAAAAATGACCAGCTGGAAATGGGCATATCCCATGCGGCACCCTCCAATGCACTGACAAAGGTTTCGAAGCAACCCATACCAAAAGATGAATGGATTCAGCTGACCATGACCTATGATGGATCTGCTACAGCAGCAGGCATGCACTTGTACCTGAATGGGAAGCCAATGCAGATGGAAATCACCATGGATCAGCTGACAAAAGACATACTGCCACCCTGGAATGCGAAGCTGGGTTTACAGGTGGGAGCCTGGGACCGCGGACTCGGTTTCAAAAACGGAAAAGTGGAAGAAGTGCTGGTATACGATCGTGCCCTGAGTTCGCTGGAGTTACTGCAACTGAGTAATGCAACAGCATGGAAATTGCTGATCAGTAAACCTGCATCCGCCTTAACAGCCAACGAAAGAACCCTGCTCCAGGATTATTACCTGGCAACACAGGTTCCGGCACTGAAACAGGAAGCGGCACTATTAAAAGCTGCAAGACAGGAGCTAACGGATACGCTTAACCGCATACCCGAACTCATGATTATGCAGGAGAGTAAGCAGCCGAAAAAATCGTATATCCTGGATCGCGGGCAATACGATGCCAGGACAACAGAAGTATTTCCCAATACCCCGGAAGCCATCTTTCCGTATGATTCCAAATTACCTAAGAACCGGTTGGGATTGGCCAACTGGTTAACGGATCCAAAACATCCCTTAACTGCAAGGGTGGCTGTGAACCGGTACTGGCAATTGTTCTTTGGAAAGGGATTGGTCAAAACAACCGAGGATTTTGGTAGCCAGGGAAGTTTACCTACCCATCCGGAACTGCTGGATTGGTTAGCAGTGAGTTTTGTGGAGTCGGGTTGGGATCTGAAGCAACTCATCCGGCAACTGGTATTATCAGCCACCTATGCACAAAGTTCGGTGCCATCAGAAAAAAGCAGGCAGCTGGATCCGGAAAATCTATACCTGAGTCATGCTTCTCCCATTCGGTTAAGTGCGGAGATGATGCGCGACAATGCCCTGGCGGCAAGTGGCTTGTTAGAGCGACAGATTGGAGGGAAAAGTATCAAACCGTACCAGCCCGCGGGCTTATGGGAAATCAATAATACCAGCTACCAGGCAGATACCGGAAAAGCGGTGTACAGAAGAAGTTTGTATGTGCTGATCAAACGATCGGTACCCAATCCAACCTTGGCCACCTTTGATGCGGGAGATCGCAGTAACTGTGTAGTGAAGAGGCAGGCAACCAATACACCTTTGCAGGCACTGGTAACACTCAACGATCCGGTTTTTGTAGAGAGCTGTAAAGTGATGGGAGAGCAGATGGTCAGAATGGGAGGCACTGATAAATCTATTGAAACTATCTTCCTTCGCTTAACCGGACGCAGACCAGATCAAAAAGAGAAAGAGATTCTGTTGAAAGCAAAAGCCAAACAACTGGCACTCTTTAAAAAGGAGCCCGGGAAACTGAAAGGATGGCTGGGGGCAGGCCAGTATAAAGTGGATGCATCCCTGCCAAAAGAAGAGATTG
>JAGKTB010000457.1:0-3121 GCA_018993145.1 Flavihumibacter sp. | reverse complement strand
CTCTTTCTGCAGCGCGACAAAGATGTTCCAGCACTTCACCACCGGTTTCATCTTCATCGAGAATATACATCTGGAAATGGATGGAATGTGTAGCATCATCCAGCACACGAATCAATGTTTCGAAATAAGCTTTCCCACCCCTTACCAGATCAACCCGGTTGCGTGATGTATACCCTTTTAATGGATTCGGCTTTTTCATCCTACTGTTAATATAGTACATTTAGGCATAGCTATAGAAGTATGAATCAGGTTTGGGAATTATTAGCAGGAGTTGTGATTTTCATCATCGGCATGCATTGGCTGGAGGATGCCCTGAAAAGAATTGCGGGCCGGTCGTTCAAACTGTTCCTGAAAAAACAAACCAGCAATAAAGTAAAAGGCATACTCGGCGGAGCCATGGTTACCGCTCTCCTGCAAAGCAGTTCGGTAGTGAATATCATGGTACTTGCCTTCGTGGGGGCGAAAGTGTTACAAATGGAAAATGCACTCGCCCTGATGCTGGGTTCCAACCTCGGCACCACCTTTACCAGCTGGATCATTGCATTGGTTGGATTCAAAATCAATATTGAAGCCCTTGCCTGGCCTTTAACCGGAATCGCAGGATTAATCTGGACCATGCTCTCACCGCATAACCGCTTTTATTCCTGGATACAATTTCTATTGGGATTTGGTTTCCTGCTGTTGGGATTGTACTTCATGCAAACCGGGGTTGCCTCCAGCCTTGAGCATATTGATCTGCTGCAGTTCAATCGCTATCCACTGATTGTATTTCTTTTATTGGGGGCAGTGATCACTACCATCGTGCAGGCCAGTTCGGCTACGATTGCATTAACACTTTCGGTTCTCCATGCAGGTGGGATCAGCCTGGAAGCTGCAGCAGCTATTGTATTGGGAGCGGAAATCGGCACCACATCCAAACTGCTGATCCTTGCACAAGGCAAACTGGTTGATAAAAAACGAGTGGCGCTTGGTAATTTTTTATTCAATACCATTTCCTCCATACTTGCTTTTGCTGCTATCGGACCTTTGCTTTATATCATACAGGACTGGATCGGTGTAAAAGATAACCTCACTTCTCTTGCCTTTTTCCAGACCCTGGTGAATTTATTAGGCTTCCGCCAGATTTTTCCTTTCCTGCAGCTGTTTGGCCGCTTCCTGCAAAACCTCTACAGCAACAACCAGCAGGTTACCAGTTTCATCCATAAAGTGTCTATCAAGGAAACCGAGCTCGCCCTGTTGGCTGCCCAGGAAGAGATCAAACATTTTATGTATCATACCATCCAGTATGCAGTGGAAGCAATTGGTATCAAAAACTTTCAGTTACCGGAAACAGCCTGGAAACCCAGCCATCAATTTGCCAATGCTGACGACCGGTACGATTACCTGAAAGATGTACATGGTGATATCCAGCAATACTATGTACAACTGCAGGCATCCATTACCGATAAAGAGGATACTGTTTTGCTGGACCAGTTGGTAGCTGCACTGCGCAATGGCATGTATGGAGCCAAAAGTCTGAAAGATGCAAGGCTGGATGCAGAGCAACTGCGCAATTCTTCCAATGATATAAAGTTTGGTTATTACCAGATGAGCAGGCAGCGCATGGGAGAATTTCTACTGGAACTAACTCCTTTTCTTACGGGAGAAAAACCAGCCAGCAGTGAAGAGCTGAAGAAAGCATTTACGGAACTGGCTGAGCAATACCAACATTCTATTATGGAGCTCTATGGTAAAAACCGGAGCCAGGAATTAACAGATATCGAACTATCTACCCTTGTTAACTATAACAGGGAGCTGTATACGGCGAAAAAATCACTGCTGCTGGCAGTATCGGAACTGATGCTGAACCCTCCAGATGCAAGCCGCCTGCGCGAATTACCGGGCTTTATCCGATAAGTTTTGTAATTTTTGATCAGCCAATTATGACACTACCACCCAATACCAAACGATTTCTGGAAGAAGCCGGAGCCATTGCACAATTCACGGGAAGATTTTTTCGGGAAGTATTTCGTCCCCGGTACGAATGGGCTGCGTTTATTCATCAGTGTTATATGATCGGATACAAATCACTGCCCCTGGTTGGTCTCACTGGTTTTATCATGGGCCTTGTACTCACGATGCAATTGCGCCCCTCCTTAATTGACTATGGTGTAGAAAGTGAATTACCTGCCATGGTGGGTATTGCCATTGTGCGGGAAATCGGTCCGGTTATTACAGCCCTGATTTTTGCCGGCAAAATTGGTAGCAGCATTGGCGCAGAACTGGGCAGTATGAAAGTGACTGAACAGATTGACGCCATGGAAGTAAGTGGTACGAATCCTTTTAAATACCTGGTAGTAACCCGCGTACTGGCTACCACATTTATGTTGCCGATCCTGGTGTTACTCGGCGATGCAATCTCCCTGTATGGCGCTTATCTTGGTGTGAACATCAAAGCCACTACCAGTTTCAGTTTGTATTATACCCAGGTATTTAACAACCTCAGCTTTGGCGATGTGCTGCCTGCCTTTGTGAAATCCTTTTTCTTTGGATTTGCCATCGGTATTATAGGCTGCTTTAAAGGATTCAATTCCAGCAAAGGCACAGAAGGTGTGGGCCGAAGCGCGAACAGTTCAGTGGTGCTGGGCAGCCTGATGGTTTTTATTATCGATTTGCTTGCTGTGCAGGTAACAGATATACTCGGACTTAATTAAAAGAAAACAGTATGTCAAACACGGAAGCAGCCATCCTCATTGAGAATCTTTACAAAGGCTTTGGATCGAACCAGGTATTGAAAGGATTTAACCTCCGGTTGAACAAGGGAGAAAACCTCGCGGTGTTGGGCAAATCCGGCAGCGGCAAGTCTGTCCTGATCAAATGCATTATCGGGCTCATGCAACCTGATGAAGGAGAAATCACTGTGTTGGGCGAATCCATCAGATCCCTCAACCAGGATGAGATGGATCACCTGCGCGTGAAAATTGGCTTCCTCTTTCAGTCGAATGCACTCTATGATTCCATGACGGTTCGCGCAAACCTGGAGTTCCCATTACGCCGGCACTGGATGGAAATCAGCGACAACGAAACCAATGACCTGGTGATGGAATCACTGGAGCATGTGGTGCTCGCACATACGGTAGAT
>JAGKTB010000107.1:0-10530 GCA_018993145.1 Flavihumibacter sp. | reverse complement strand
TTTAGGGTTTTGGTGGTTCCTGATAAAAAGATTTTAGACCACAAATTATACAATCAGACTCATGACCAGTTTTATTATAAAATGTATTTTGACATGTTGAAAGTGATTCTGAACCCAGAACATTGTCATAATATTTACATAGATATAAAGGATACTAAAAGCAACGAAAAGGTCAATAAGCTTGCGGAAGTTTTACGTTACAATCATTACGATTATTCAAAACAAATCATAAAGAGAATTCAACAGGTTCATTCTCATGAAGTTGAACTTATACAACTTGCTGATTTTTTAACGGGAGCAATATCTTATGCAAATAGAAACTTGAATACAAGTAAGGCAAAAACTGAATTACTGGAACGAATTAGAAGTCGCTCCAAGTATTCTTTGAATAAAAGTACCCTTGTACAAGAATTTAAGTTCAATATTTTTATTTGGAAATCGAGCATTCAGGGGGGTGGCGTATGAGCGGAAATCAAACTTTTGAACTACCTGACCTAATATATCTTGATAATTATGGCGGGGGTTTTTATAGCTATTTTGAAGCCGTATATCAGGCCTTTAAAATTGACTACATATATTCAAAGCCTACCTATCGAGGCACTAAACTCCAATTGAAGAAATATCCAATTGTTGATAATAGGGAAGCAACATTTTACCATATCACACATGAGGGAAGCGATGAAACTAACAGATTACCAGATTTACGTAGAATGGAGCGTATTAGGTACCCTAGGTACTTGATCGAAAACTCCACACATAGCAAGCTTTTAGTCTGGGAAAACAAAAGGGGAAAGGATACCAGAATTTTGATTTATTACCCAGATGAGTATTATTTAGTTGTTTTAAATAAGAGAAAAAACTACCTCCTGTTATGGACGGCCTATATTGTAGATATCCCCCACAGGAGAAGGGACTTATTAGAAGAATACGAAGTCTATAAAAAAACCAATGCCGCACAGTGAAACTGAACGGCATCTTTACTCCTTTAACACTTACACCTATTAAGGATGGTTATTAAGCTGCCGCTAAGTTATTATAGTTTTCCACAAAATGTGGAATTTGGGGAGTTAATTTTTTGGTAGTATCTAATTCAAAAGCTCATTTACCTTACAGATTTAGAAATAAACGAAAAAAGTCGCCGTAATCGATTGATTATCGGCGACTTTTATACTTTCCGTGGTGTGGGCCGGAATCGAACCGGCGACACAAGGATTTTCAGTCCTTTGCTCTACCAACTGAGCTACCGCACCATCCTGACTGATTTATCATCAATCGGGACGCAAAAATAGGGGGATTTCAACAAAATACCTCGGGTTATCAACATTTTTTTTGGGGGGACTACTTTTGACCGCCAATTGTCCTTTCAAGTAAGCTGTTTCAGCAACTCCGGTTACTTCTTGATCCACAGCTTCATGGTATGCGGCGCCGGCTCATCACCCCCGAAATAAGGATACAATAAATACCCATTAATGGTACTGCCTGTTAGCCCCCGACTCATGATGGTAGATACTCCCTTATATTGAAACTCATAGCCAACCGGATTTAACTTAATCAGCATCCTCGCAGTATCGCCAATCGCCACCTCCCCCAACTTCACAAAACTGCGCTTGCCTTCGGCATAACAATAGGCAAACAACTCAATCTTCTCCTTCTTCCACCTCCAGCCTACCCGCGCACTGTTTTGATGATGCAGCACCCCATTGTCACTGAAGCCCATCAGCTTGTTGATATCATCCTGGTTCCTGGGATTTTTGGTCTGGTACCGGCAGGTACTGTCGAATCGTACAGTAAAGGCAATAGAATCTCCTGTTACTTTTTCTATGGGATTCTCTGTCGCATAATGCGCACCAGCCAATATGGTATAGGTTTTAAATCCGGCACCAACAGTTGCCCCGGTGCTGGGTAAGGTTTCTTCGGATTCCTGCGTGGGGTTCTCCCCGGTTTTGCTGCAGGCGGTCCAACCAACCACCAGCAGCAAGAACCATAGGGATGGTGGATTCTACCTACACATGCAATTCCAAAACCCGCTATCTTCATTGCCTAAACCAGCTCCGTGAATTTTTCTGAAGACCAGGTCCTTGCCCTTGCCCCCGATGATGCCTCACGTAAAGCCGGCAGCGCACTTGCGAGTCCGGGTAAATGGGTCTCCAAAGGCAAAAATGATCTCGCCCTCTGGGGTGAATGCCAGGGTAGTGGCAGCAAACCCTACCAGACCCAAATCGATCTGCAATCCATCGCCTTCAAATGCTCCTGTCCCAGCCGAAAATTCCCCTGCAAACACGGGATCGGCCTGCTCTTACTGAACAGCAGACAACCTGCCCTCTTCACCGACGCCGCCACCCCCGATTGGGTATCTGACTGGATTGGTAAACGCCAGGAAAAAGCAGTCCAGAAAGAAGCCGCCCCCGCCAAACCGGTTGATGAAGCTGCCCAGGCCAAACGCCAACAAGCCCGCGAAGAAAGTATTGAACAGGGTATCGATGAACTGCTGACCTGGATGAAAGACCTGGTTCGAAACGGCCTGCTTTCCCTGCCTGAAAAAGGCTCCGCTTTTATGGAAGAAATCAGTCGCAGGATGATTGATGCCAAAGCTCCCGGTCTCGCCAACCAGCTTCGCCAACTCAGCCAGATCAATCTCTACCAGGAGGGATGGCAATCCCGCTTCCTCGAACAACTGGCCCGGATCTACCTGATCGCCAAAGGTTTTCAACACCGGGAGGCTATCAACCCCTTGCTCAAAGAGGACCTCAGCGCTGCTGTCGGGATCACGATTTCACAGGAAGAACTCAAACAGCAGTCAGGCATCACCGACCAGTGGCTGGTGATTGGCAAACAGCTTCAGGAAGAAGATCAGCTCACCACCGATCGTACCTGGTTATATGGGCTCCAGTCGGGCAAGTATGCCCTGGTGCTGCAGTTTATGGTACGCGGACAAGGACTTCAATTCTCTCTTTCCACCGGTATGCTGCTCCAGGCTGAACTGGTTTATTTCCCTTCCGCAGCTCCCCTGCGGGCGCTTATAAAAGCTCAACAACCCATCAAAGAAAGGCCACCCATCAAGGGTTTCAACGGATGGAAGGAACAACTGCAACACCGGGCAAACAGTTTTGCAAGGCTGCCTTTTCAGTTGGAGATCCCCGCCCTGGTACACCAGCTTCGCCCGGTTCAGCACAAGGGTGCCTGGTGCCTGCAGGACCAGGAAAATCGCCTGATGTCCCTGCCCGATGGCTATCCTGCGCTCTGGAAATTACTGGCCCTGAGTGGAGGGGCGCCCCTGGACCTGGCCATTGTGCAGAAAGAAGACAGGGTAGAACCCCTTAGCGCTTTTTATCAACAGGAATTCATTGCTCTATAAATCCGTCGCATGAACAGCTGGAATCAATTGCTTCAAAACGCCCTGATCGGCACAGAAAAAAAACCGCCTGAACCGGCTGCCCTTAGCACCGATGAGGAGCTGGTCCCTGCCCTGCAATCCATTGCTGGAAATACTGACCTGGATGCGGAAGAACAATTGCTGCAGGCTACGGCCCTGCTGTTTATTTTTCGGCAAGCCGGACAAACAGCCCAGGAAGTCAAGGAAATTGAGTTCTCCATCTCGGAAGCAGAAACCCTTCCGTATTGTTCGGCTGCTGCAAAGGATACCCTGCGCGAATTGTTTGAATACCAGGCACTGGGACTTTTTTATTATTGGATAAGGCATTGCGCTGCAGCTAAACGGATTGCTCCCCCGGAGCTGGTACCCCTGCTGCTGCAACTGGCTGCTAAAAATCCGGAACTGCGTGATCCCATTCGGGTGATCACCGGTAAGCGGGGTGAATGGCTGGCGCAACTCAATCCCGATTGGCAGGAGAGCAAAAGCCTGAGTCTGGAAGAGAGCTGGGAACAGGGTACTACCGACCAACGCGTAGCAGCACTCCGGCAACAACGAATGGAAAATCCAGAGACCTCCCGTTCATGGTTAACCGAAAGCTGGAGCAAGGAAGCCGCCGCCGTAAAACAAAAACTACTTGAAGCCTTTGATACTGCCCTGAGCGATGCGGATCTGCCTTTCCTGGAATCCTGTCTGAAAGATAAAAGCCAGAAAGTGCAGCAACAGGTGCTGGAACTGATCAGACAAATTCCGGAATCGGAGCTGGTTAGTGACTATGCGCAGGTGGTTCGTTCTTCTCTGGTTATCCGAAAAGAAAAAACCCTGCTGGGCTTGTCTTCAAAACTTAGCTGGGAAGTTAAAACGCCGGTTGAGATCCACCCGGACTGGCGCAAGCAGGGACTCGAAACCGTTAGTAATTCCAAAGAGTTTACAGATGAGGAATACATCCTGTTTCAACTGCTGCACTGGGTGCCTCCTCCCCTGCTGAATGAACTATCCGGATTGGGTACGATTGAGCTGATACAGGCACTACAAAAGGAGAAACTCAAACAATGGCTGCCGGCCATCGCGTCAGCAGCTGTGCGGTTTCGAAACCAGGACTGGATCAACACCCTGGCCGAGCAGTCCGATAGTTTTTTACCGGTACTCATTGTCGCATTGCCGCCTGCTAAACAGGATGCCTATGCGAAAACCTGGTTTACAGGAAAGGAGGAGTTCTTTATTCCGGTGTTTGTAAACAGGGAAACCGAATGGCCGGCTCCTTTGGCCCGCCAACTCATGAATTATACTGCTGCTAACCCCTATCAATACACGAAATCTTTTTACCAGCAGCTCATGCACTTGCTTCCTCTCGAAGGAGCCTCCTGGTTGGATCAGTTCGATCCCCCGGAAGGATATCAACGACACTACTGGCAATCGATTAAAGAAGAAATCCAACCTCTTTTTGACCTTAAAAAACGCATTCAACAATCATTTAACGCCTAACTATATGTCCACCATTTTACGTCAACATGCTGAACAGCTTTTCGCCGAAGAACTGGAAGCCCTGCAAAAAACAGATAGCGGTAAACGTCCGGCTAACTGGAAACTGAGTCCACAGGCCGTGGTTACCTACCTGATGGGAGGCAAACTCTCCAATGGTTTTGAAGTGAGTCCGAAGTACATCGGGCAACGCCGCCTGATGGAAATTGCAGTTGCCACCTTAACAACAGATCGCGCCTTGCTGCTTTATGGTTTACCGGGCACGGCAAAAAGCTGGGTCAGTGAACACCTGGCTGCTGCTATCAGTGGCGATAGTACCCTGATCATCCAGGGCACTGCAGGTACCAGTGAGGAATCCATCCGCTATGGTTGGAACTACGCAAAGTTGCTGGCGGAAGGTCCATCTGAGAGAGCCCTGGTGGAAACACCAGTGATCCGGGGAATGAAAGATGGTAAGCTGGTGCGCATGGAGGAACTTACACGTATCGGCGCTGATGTACAGGATACCCTGATCACAATTCTCTCTGAGAAATCCTTGCCGATTCCGGAATTGAATACTGAAGTGCAGGCCGTGCGTGGTTTTAATATCATCGCGACAGCCAATAACCGCGATAAAGGCGTGAATGATTTATCAAGTGCGCTCAAACGAAGATTCAATACAGTGATTCTTCCGGTACCCGATAGCATGGAAGAGGAAATTGATATCGTGCGCAGAAGAGTGGAAAGCTTTGAGAAGATCATGGAACTGCCGGCGGAAAAACCTGCCCTGCAGGAGATTCGTAGAATCGTAACCATCTTCCGCGAATTGAGAAATGGGCTTACCCTCGATGGAAAAACCAAACTGAAATCACCCAGTGGTACCCTTAGTACCGCGGAGGCTATTTCGGTGGTGAACAATGGCCTCGCGATGGCGGGTTATTTTGGTGATGGCCAGCTTAAGGCGGCCGACCTGGCTGCCGGTATCCAGGGGGCAGTGGTGAAAGATCCCGTGCAGGATCAGTTGGTTTGGCGGGAATACCTGGAGACCGTCATTAAAACCCGCGAGGACTGGAAAGATGTGTATCGTGCTTGCAGAGATTTATCCTGATCAACATGGCAGTACATTTATTAGGCATACGACATCATGGTCCGGGTTCCGCGCGTAATGTGCAGCAATACCTGGAGGCACTGAAACCGGATATTGTGCTTGTGGAAGGTCCGCCTGAAGCGGATGAGTTGCTCCGTTATACTGATCATGCTGAATTGAAACCTCCTGTTGCCATACTGGTTTATCAAACGGATGCATTGCAACAGGCGGTGTATTATCCTTTTGCTGAATTCTCCCCGGAATGGCAGGCCATTCAATATGCGAATAAAGCGGGTATACCTGTCCGTTTTATGGACCTGCCCCTGACGCATGTGATGGCAATCAAGGAAGATGAAGTGGAGCGCAAAACCAGGAGCCCGCTGCAGGAATTGGCTGCTGCAGCGGGCTTTGAGCAGGAAGATCGCTGGTGGGAGATCCTGATCGAACACCGGCAGGAGCATGATTCGGTTTTTGAAGCTGTGCAGGAAGCGATGACGGCTCTCCGGGAAGAGCAGCCTACGCCCTCCGAAAAAATGGAACAGTTGCGGGAAGCGTGGATGCGTAAACTCATCCGCCAGGCAGAGAAGGAAATGTATACCGAAATTGCCGTGATCTGTGGTGCCTGGCATGTGCCGGCCCTGGCCTATATGCCGAAACAGAAAGAGGACAATGAATTGCTGAAAGGATTGCCGAAAGTGAAAGTGGAAACCACCTGGATTCCCTGGACCTACGATCGCTTGAGCCTCTATTCCGGTTATGGCGCAGGGATTGAATCACCGGGCTGGTATGATCATGTCTGGAATCATCCCACCGATGATGGAACCTTGTGGTTATCCAAAGTGGCGCGCCTCTTCAGAGAACACCAGCGCGATGTATCTGTAGCGCATGTGATTGAATCAGTGCGACTGGCAACTACCCTGGCTTCCCTGCGCAACCTGTCTAAAGCAGGATTAACCGAATTGAATGAAGCCACGCTCAGTGTCTTCTGTAATGGGGAGGAAATACTGATGCAATTGATCCGGGAACAGTTAACCGTGAGTAACCGAATTGGCACAGTTCCGGATGAGATACCCAAGCCACCCCTGCAGGTAGATATAGAAAAGATACAAAAGCGGTTGCGCCTGCCCGCGAGTGCCGACTGGAAAGATTATATGCTCGATCTCCGCAAGGAAAATGACCTGGAGCGGAGTATCTTTTTGCATCGGCTGGAATTGCTCGGCATACCATGGGGACAAAAAAGCCTGGTTAGCGGAAAGGGAACCTTTAAAGAACAGTGGCGCCTGCAATGGGATCCCTCTTTCATTCTTTACATTATTGAAAAAGGCGTTTGGGGCAATACGTTAGAGGAAGCCTGTAATGCCTGGCTCGTTCATCGCTGTAAGGAGGAAAAATCACTGCAGGCCATTGCCGGATTGATGGAGCAGGTGATACCTGCAGACCTGAGTGGCGCTGCGAATGCCATCGCGGAGCGTATTCAAAACCTGGCTGCTGCCACCAATGATATCATTGAACTGGTAGCTGTTTTACCCGGATTGGCGCGTATCATCCGGTATGGAAATGTGCGTAAGACAGATGCAGCACTGGTAAGGCATATTGTAGAAAGTATGATCACCAGGATCTGTATCGGCTTGCCCCTTGCCTGCGCAGGTATTGATGAAGAGACCACGCGCAAACTCACGGACGATTGCAACAGCATCAATCACAGCATTCATTTATTGCAGGAACCGGAATATGTGCAGGAATGGCATGTCTGCCTGGAAAAGATCACCTGGATGCAGCAGGCCGCCCCCATGATGCGGAAGAGATTTTCCACCCGCCAATTGATGGATGCGAAAAAACTGGAAAAGGAAACCCTGAACCGCTTATTCTATAGTAGTTTGAGTCGCGCCTTGCCGGTAGCCGATACGGCCGCCTGGCTGGAAGGGTTTTTACAGGGAAGTGGCACCTTGTTATTGCTGGATGAAAATCTCTGGGGCATTGTACACGAATGGGTGCAGCAGATTCCGGAAGAAGATTTCGTTCAGGCCTTGCCGTTACTGAGGAGAACATTTAGTCAGTTTACCCCTGCGGAAAGAAGAAAACTGGGAGAGAAATTAAAACAGGGAGGAAAGCCGGGGGTATTACTGCAGGAGACGGTTGCAGGAATCAATCGCGAAGCGGCTAAACAAGCAATACCGGTGGTGATGGAATTATTGGGATATCCTAAAACAAATTAAGATGGAGGAAGCAGTAAGAAGGTGGCGACTGATACTGGGAGGAGATCAAAATGATGGTACCGGTTTTTCATTAACCGGTGTTGATCTTCAAATGGATAAAACACTGAGCGCCCTGTATGATAGTGAACGCAGTGCGGGACTAGGACCTTCTTCACCCAATGTGAACCGATGGCTGGGTGATATCCGGACTTTTTTTCCCAGCTCGGTGGTACAGGTGATGCAGCGCGATGCCCTGCAGCGACTCAATCTCACGCAGTTGTTGTTTGAGAAGGAAATGTTGGAAAATGTAGAGGCGGATGTACACCTGGTGGCCACCTTGTTAACGCTGAGCAGGGTGATACCGGATAAAACAAAGGACACCGCGCGCCAGGTAGTAAGAAAAGTAGTGGAAGAATTATTGCACAAACTCTCGAGTCCGATGCAACAGGCGATCCAGGGGAGTTTGAACAGAAGTATCCGAAATACACGTCCCAGGCATGCTGAAATCAACTGGCATGCCACTATTCAAAAAAATCTGAAGCATTATCAGCCTGAGTATAAAACCATCATCCCGGAGCAGCGTATCGGGTATGGCCGCAAACGATCTGCGTTGAAAGATGTAGTGCTTTGCCTGGATCAATCTGGTTCCATGGGTACCTCAGTTGTTTACTCCGGAATCTTTGGATCTGTGATGGCCTCGATTCCTGCTATCAAAACCAGGATGGTGGTGTTTGATACGGCGGTGGTGGGTCTGACTGAAGAGGTGGGGGATCCGGTGGATCTGTTGTTTGGTGTGCAGTTGGGAGGAGGTACGGATATCCAGCTGGCATTGGGTTATTGTCAGCAAATCATAACGCGCCCCCTGGATACGGTGCTGGTACTGATAACCGATTTGTATGAAGGGGGATCAGATGAACCCATGCGCAAAAAAGCTGCTGAGCTGGTGGCGGCAGGGGTGCAGGTGATTGTATTATTGGCATTGAATGATGATGGCGCTCCCGGTTATGATCATGCGAATGCGGCTTATCTGGCTTCATTGGGCATTCCGGTCTTTGCCTGTACGCCAGATAAATTTCCGGATCTGATGGCACAGGCCCTGAGCAAGCAGGACATTGGCCAATGGGCCGCGAAAGAAGATCTAGTGCTGAAGCGATAAGAGTTCCAGGATGCTAACCGTCATGGCATGTATGCCAGCTTTTAATGTGGGCTCCAGGTCGGGTGCAAAGCGGGGAGAATGCAGGGAGGGTAATTCCAGTTTTCCTTCTGCGGCAGCCTGCTTTCTGGCAGGTGCTACCGTACCCATCCACAAAATATAAGAAGGGATTTTTGATGCCTGCTGGCCGTAGACCCCAAAATCTTCACCAATCATAACAGGAGCAACTGTTGTAAAGGAACTTTCTCCCAGTTTGCGTTTCAGGTTGGTGCGAAGGCGCTCTCCTAAAGCAGGATCATTATAAACAGAGGGAATCGACATATCCAGTAAATCGTATACGGGTAAACGTGAGCTGTCGAGTCCGGCTGCCAGGGCCAGGTTATTGCCAATTGTTTTAATGCGATCAAAAATCAGCTGGCGCGATTCGCTACTGAAAGAACGAATTGTCAACCTGAGCTCCACCTTATCCGGGATGATATTTCCTACTGTACCACCCTGGATGGCACCTACTGTTACAACTGCATTTTCAGTAGTCGGCAGATTCCTGCTGACAACAGTTTGCAATGCCAGCACATATTGCGCTGCCAACACCACCGGATCGATGGCTTTGTTAGGTACTGCTCCATGTCCGCCTTTTCCAAACACCGTGATGTTCAACATATCCACTGCCGCCATGGAATAGCCATCGCAGAAGCCTGCTTGTCCGGCTACCAGCTCTGCATGATCATGAATCGCAAGTTGAACACTGGGTTTGGGCAGTTTTGCAAAATTGGGTGCGGCAACTACTTTTTTAGCACCCTGACCGGTTTCCTCTGCAGATTGTGCCAGAAAGACCAGGGTACCGGACCATTGGGAGCGCATCGCGCTAAGAACTTTTGCAATGCCCAGCCAACTGGTCATATGCAGGTCATGCCCACATGCATGCATAGCCGAAGAGCCACTTGCAAAAGGCAGGTTGGTTAATTCCTTGAGGGGCAATCCGTCCATATCGGTGCGATAAAGTACAACCGGACCTTTTCCATTTTTCAGGACTGCTGCAAAACTGTGATAACCCAGTGAGTCGATGATTTCCCATCCCATTGTTTTCATTTCCTGTTTCAGAAAGGCTGCTGTATTAACCTCCTGTGTACTGAGCTCCGGATGGGCATGCAGGTGTTGATAGGTTTTGGTCAGCCAGGGCAGTTGCTCCTGGATCAGTGCGGGTATAGTTGTTTTCTGTGCAGTGGCAGTTAGGCTATAACTGCAGATCAGCAGGAGTAGGAGG
>JAGKTB010000106.1:0-7034 GCA_018993145.1 Flavihumibacter sp. | reverse complement strand
CTGTTAGTAAATTCAATTGTATTGGCATAAAAGACATTATCCTCATAGGTCATTTGGCTGGCGGTTGGGTAGTTATCATTTACCTCTTTTACATTTATTGCAACCCCACATACAGAATTGTCTATATTATAAGGAGGCACCAATATCTTAAATTTCACATAGCGCATTCCCCAGGGGTTCCGATTTCTTGCTGTTGAGTTTACAAAAGCTCCCGCAGGAAGATAATTAAAGTTCAACTCGCACTTTAAGTATTGCCAACTATCATTACTACTATTCCGGATGGTAAATTTTCCGCTTTTGGTCCCGGTTGCTGCGAATTCACTGGATATTGCAAAAGTTCCCGTTCCAACGTTTGGAGAAATTCCACTGAAACCAGTGGGCGGATAATTACTGGAATAGCTTACAGCAGACTCAAATGAGGTGCTAAAATTTTGCGCAGTGGCTACTATTGAAAAAAGTAGGGCTGCAAATAAAATTGTATGTTTCATTAGTTACCGATTTTGAAAAGTATTCGATCAATGTCCATTGTTCTTGCAGTAGTTCCAACCTTCTTTTTTGCTGCAACTCCCATAGAAAATAAACGAGTAATGCCCGAAGGAATATTGGTCGTATGCGTGGCTTGTAGAACTCCGTTTATATAAAACAACACCTGAGTGCTATTTGCCCTGATTTCGACATCTATACTATTGGCATTGCCTGTCCCAACGTTTACAGTTGAAGCTGTAACTGTCTGGGTTCCGTTCGATACCGTAACGCATCTCCAGGTCGATTCTGTTTGAACATACGCTATGTAAGCACCGTCAGCTGGATTGCCGTTGGAGAAAAGATTATCAAAAAAGCCAACCATGTATGCTGCACTATCGGTTCCATTATTAATGGCGTTTATTGTTACATCTTTAATATCCATCGTCAAATCAGTTGCCCCGAAGGTTAAACTGTTATCAGTAGTTGACATTACTGCATATCCGGTTGCAGTAGATCCAGTAGTTAATCGAAGCATACCCCTTTGATCAACAGCCTGGATATCGGTTGAAGTTGCCAACGCTCCAGTTCCACCATTCGAGAGTAGAAAATTGCCAGAAAGGTATCCGGTATAAAAATCCTCGTAGATATCCCAATCAGCATACTTGAGGTTAAGTAGTGATCTCGTCTGGGAAGGTGTCAAATTAACCGGCTGGCCAGTGCTACCGGTATTGTTTCCTTTTATGGTTCCGGAAGGCATTTCAAGAATGTCAGCTACATATTGTGCCCCTCTAACATCGGTATTGTTTTCATCAATACTATCAACATATTCAGCGGGATAATCAAAATTGATGTTTTTTACAGGCTTTGCAGCAAGGACGCTGTCAACAATATCTGCCACTGCCTGAGAATCGATAGCAGAACCAATTTCGTCTAAGTAAGCCAAATATCTATAGCCTGTATCATTTCTTACTTCTGGTCTTTTTGCCCCTGTTTCATACCTGAATGTTCCAGGAATATTATCTAAAGCTCTTTCAGATACAGTACCCTTTGGAAGGGCAATTCCTCTTTTTCCCCTAAAAAACGCATCTACACTGTCGCTAAATGATTTATCTGCAATTTCAATGGTTTTGGGCGTCCACTTTAAATTCCAATCATTTATAAAGCCTCCAAGTGTCCCGAATGCTCCATACGGATTAACCGAATTATATCCTGATATATGTAATCCATTTTTAAAACCACTGCCACTAGTATTTACATTCGAGCCAGAAAAAAGTCCAACAAAGCTATAACCCAAATAATTAATTGGGTCGTATCCTGCATACAACAATTGGCTTGAATTCCGATCAACAGTTGGAAATGTATATAAACCACTCCCACCAAGAGAGTCCAAGGACGGACCAGTTACAATGCTTCCTATATATTTTGTCCCGCGACCCAATGTTTGGCTTGTAGTTGTCACCTTTCCAGCTGTATTTTGGTTTGCGTCTGGAATAGCGCCTATTCCAAAGTTTTCTCGTACCCATTTTCTTGAAGCAACCGTTTCAAATGCCTGGCCGGCCTCTTCACCTGCTGAAAATCCAGGCGCGAGGGAATCCCTATCAAAAAAGAAAATAGCTGTGTCTCTTGTCCTTCCAGGTTGGAAATTATAAAGCGTAAGATCACTACCCTTTGCAATTGGAAGTAGCATCGCTCCTTGACCACGAACTGCAAGCCTGTAGCTATATCTCCAATCTAATTGATTGGCAGGAAGGAGACCTGTTCCATAAGCATGGGTCTCAGTCCCAATAATTACCCTTTGAGCTGATTCAAGTAGTCCAACGTGTACATTTCCGGGATTATCGTCCGTAAGAAAGGAATGAACAAATCCGTTATTCCCTGCGGCGGACAATCCCCTATATTCAAGTATAAATGCCAAATATGGAGGGTTTGCAAATCCCTTTTGAATTAGCAACCTATCTGCATAACCTGCACCATTTGCTGCATGAACACCAAGTGCGGTAGCAAGCTTTGATCCAGAAAAAACCTGCTTTGACAAATTGATCTTACCAGATACCGTGAAACTTGCATCAGGGATGTCAGCGATGGAAGTTCTCCATGCGCCATTCCACCACCAATAAAACCGCCCATCAATCGGATTGATTAGGAATGCACCATTTCTATACGGCGTCCATCCAGTTGTGTCGCGCTCAGGTGCGTAAAATGTTATTCGCGCGTCAAGGTTATTGCCTTTCCAACTTTGTGAATAACCAGCCAAGCTAAGCACCATGAGTGCGAAAAAAATAAAACGTTTCATATTACGGATTTACTTCTTGTAAAATTTGAAAGTTGTTGTTCCTGCTGGTAGACCCGTTACAGCAAAAACTTCATTTAGGGTGTTGACGATATCTACCCTGTGCATTTCGGGAGTATTGGCAACTACATCAAAAATCAGTTCCCTTCCTCCACTGGTGAATGTTATTGTTGCATTGTTAGGAGCATTTATAACAACCCCCTCCCAAAGCACACCGGCATTTAATTGCCAGTTCCAAGCCGAATCTTTTTCTTGTATTTCAGGGGCTAATAAGCCTGCAATGAGCGCCAATTGTTCGCTATTCGGCAGTGTAGACAGGTAGGCACTTAAACTTTGCACATCCGTCACCCAAACACTGGTTACAGGAATCTTTTCGTCTTTATGCCAAAAGCTATCCAGCCAATTGATCATTTGATTCACCAATGGCTTCCAGCCCCTTACAACCCATGATTTTATGATATTGATATCTGTTTTAGCCATTGTTGCTTATTTTATGATGACGTATTCAAAGCGAAGGTTTTGCCCCCTGTCTACCACTTCCTTGGTAAGCAACCGAAAACTGGTCGCAGTTTTCTCCCTGATCATCCATATCACATCATTGTCGTCGTTCCAGTTAGCTCCTTGACTTACCAACGTACCAAGCACCCGGTAATTCGTTGTACCCTGATCGGGAATATTAACCAGGAAGTTTCCGTCCGCATTGGGTGCATTTCCAACCAGGAATGACCCAGTTGTAATGGATGGTATAACAGGCTTATCTGTTATTTCATCCCAGTCATGCGTATGTGTGGTAAAATCATCCAGGAGGTCGTTCAAAACCGTAATTACCGTCTTCAAGGTATCCAGGCGGAAAAATGAGGTATATGCCGTACCCTCTATATTGCTAATCCGCGCAACATTCTTTTCATACACGCCCTGCTGAGCGCCATCGGCAAAGCTCTCCGGATCAAGAGTTGTCTCCTTCATGATTTTCCATCCAGCTGTAACCGGTCCACCGGTAAAAGGCAACAATTCTCCATTCATGATTACCCAACCACTACTTACATTCGCGCCCAGCTCCTGGACCCCACTTACAATTACATTATCTCCCAGGATGGAAGCCAGCGCCAGAATTCGACGATCGTAGCTGTCCTGCATGAAAGCCAGTGTGTCCTGGTAAATATTTAAACCACCGAGGTGGGTAAGAATCAGTTTGTTCATTGGGTCACAATTTTGAATTTCATATTTGGAAGACAGTAGAGGTATAAATAGCTGCTCATCTCTGTTTCATTAAAAGCCAATCCAACAGGAACAACCACTATAAAATCAACACCGTACTGGGCAGTTTCTGCTTTGGTATATAAGACTACTGGAACCTGTTCTGGCTTTGTATAAAGTGCAACCGGTTTTTCCTCCGATTTCATATAAAGAGGAAGCGGGTCCTTTTCATCTGCATTCCGGATAAAAATCCTTCGGTCTGCGATATCGTATTTGTCATTCAATAATTTCTCCAGACTGAATACCTGTGGAGTTATTGTAAGGCGATATATGCAGGTATTTCGGAAGCTAATGAACTGATTGTACAGTGTTACGATTGGTGCCACTAATGCGCCTGCAAATGCCGCATGCCGGGCTTTCCTTAAAGGGGAAGGCAGCAGCCAAACGATTAGTCGTTTGAAATTGACCAGGTATATGTTACTGTTCAATGGCATTGAGTGGTTCGTATTCAATTACTAAATCAGTGGGATCAATAAACCGGAGATATCCCGCGTCCGGTTCGTATTTTTCTGCTACGGTATTATAGGGAAGTGCTCCATAAGTGGCGAAGCATTCCAACATTTGGGGAATAACAACACCCTCAACCTGCTGGACTGCATCAATGTGATAAGTAGGAACAAAAGTCCCGTTAAAGGGCAGGTTTTTTAAATACCCGCGTATGGCATCACCTACAGGATCTGATGAGCTGCCATCCACCCGGCCACCAGTATTGGTAAGAATCAGCGGATCATAGTAGATTTTCCAGCGTTGCTTAAGACTGTCAGCTGGCAGGCTCTCAATTTGCAGTTTAACTCCGGCATCCGCCACTCTGTCAAAATAACTACGAATAGCAACCAGTACCCCTGCATCCAGTGGTCCGAGATCTGTTCCAACAGTAGTGGCCAGCTTCATTCGCAAGAACCTGCGGCCAAAAGGATTTTCCTGAATGACCACAGCAGCATAGTCAACCACCTTGCTATCATTGATCTGGTCAGTTGTATAACCGGTATTATCAAAAAGGTCCGAATCTGGCAGTAGATTAAATCCGTATTGAAAGGCAAGGGCTTTTTCAACATACCATTTACGCGTATGCGGCTTTAACCTGGAAATGATATCCAATACCTCCAGTTTAAAGGTGTCCTGTAGTTTTTCAACTGTCCAAATGGCTGAAGCTACTATGTAGCTGAAAAGCCCAAACAATGCAGTTGCACTGGTCGATGTAAGCAAAGGCCCCAACACAACATCAGCCTGAACAGCCGAAAGTATCTCATCATTTATTTGTGCGATCGTTCTTGCCATCTTACGTGATTATAAAGTCGTTTTCAATTGCCCAAAATTCAAGTCCTTCACCTGCCAGCTCTTCATTATCGATCACTCCGGTAATTGGAATGTGGCCGCGTTCCTGGTAATAATTGACTGGCCTCCGCTCTACTATTTCCGGCATTAACAAAGAAGTACCAGGATTAACCTCCTGAGTCAGCTCCAACCCATTCAACAATGCGATATCAAAGAAAGCTTCCAGGCTGCCGCTATTCAAAAGGGCCAGGTCTACGATCGTTTGATGTTTCTGTATCGGTCTCATGGGTAATATGCGTCAATGCCTATTTGGCCGTTTGCGATTCTGATATCCTTCACCTGCATGCCATCCATTTCAAACTGCTCTTTGATTTCGCCCACCATGCTGTTTTCGTCTTCATCTTTCAGGTATTCTCTAATGCCAACTCCAACCATTGGAAACTGCCTCCAGTCTCCTTTATTGGAAAGCAACAACAGCTGCTGATGCTGTTCAGAGCTAGGTCCGATTACCAGGTCTCCGTTTTGAATCAGCAAATCAAAATCTTCATCTAAGAGAATGTCTTCCATACAATAAGCATTGTTACACCTATAGCCATTGAGGCCAATTTTAAAGCAGTTACCACGCCTTTACCCAATTGGTCTGTTTTCGCACTGGTGCCTACATGAAACCAATCTTCACGGAACTGCCACCGGTTCAAAAATCCATCGTGAAGGTTCCAATACAGTGACATGCAGGTTAGTGAAACCCCGATCGCATACAACCAGGAGGAATGCCGAGCAAAACACACGTAAGCCAAGTATGTAAAGACTATGAGCTGAACGCCTCCTTTGTATTTGTGCCACTTCCTGGACAATTCCCGGCTGATGGAAACATCTGCGGTCTTATCATCCCGAATCCGGTATTTCTCGTGCAATACGAAAAACAGCACAAAGCCCAGGGTAAAAAGTATTTCCGCTATCATCGTGCAGCTCCAATGATTAGGTTGTTATTGTAAAGGCTGTCCCAGATTGGTTGAATGGTGCCCTGGTCAACCATGTAATGCATGTATTGATCTTCGGGAATCGACTTTTGATTGTTGAACCTTATCTGTGCAGGTTTGGAATGAATACAGAAAGCTCCACCAACAATCAACCCTCCAAGGATCAGATAAAATGCAAGCCAGCTCATGGGCTTATTTTTCTCTCCAATCCCCCTGTCGATTTTCTTACGATAAAAGAAATAACCCGCTGCCAACAGTAAGATGATACCTCCAATGAAATAAGGGGTATAACCAGTTTTAAAGGCATAATCAAATGCCTGTCCCCAGGTCGGCTCAATTACATAAAGCACTTCTGTTTGAGGGATACCAGCCTTATAGCCAGCAGGCACTTCAACCTTTTTGATAATTTCCTCGGAAGGCTTATTGTTACAACTTGCCATTCCAATGGTTGCAATTGCTATCCCAACTGCCAGGATTTTTAAAGATTTCATATAATTGCTTTTAGCTTACTGTGTGATTAATTACCCCGGTGACTGCTGTAGATCCTACCAGGAGTCCTCCTGTATAATTGATTTTTGCCTCCTTAATCTCTTCTACGATCGCAGTAGCCAGCTTGGTGGCAAAATCTTCCCGAGCTGCGGCCTTTTCTTCTGGTGTGATGGCATCGTGGTCATCTTTTGCCGCAAGAATTTTTTTTTTCAAACGTTCTATGCTTGTCATTGCAAAAACAGTTTTTGACGTTCATCGATCGCAGTAAGGGCAGCTAC
>JAGKTB010000105.1:0-7557 GCA_018993145.1 Flavihumibacter sp. | reverse complement strand
AAAGCTGAATTCAATACCGGGTAATTGAAAGGTTCCGGGTGTTGAACTGGTAATGGTATAGGTAATTGTTTTTTTACCCTCCATCGGACTAATGCTTTTGTTCAGTTCTTCAGTGATCTGCGGATCAAAGCTGGTGATGCTATCCGGTAAAAGCCATTCGGGTGCATTGATAAGGGGAATGTTGCCGCTTCCTTCAATTTCCAATACATAAGTCAGGTTCTCACCCGCTGCTATTTTGTTAGTCGAAGTAGCTCCCTTGATGGTGAATTTGCCAACTGCGCCAGAGAAACTGTTGGGGGCGCCTTGCGGAAGAGGAAGAATGGTTACTGTACGGGCCGGACTTGCAACTGTTATCTGGTGTTCTTCCCATGTTCCGGATGCATCACCCATCAAATCATCAATCAGTCGTTGCAAGGAACTCCTGTTGGCTGATCCGGATGTTTGGTCGGTCCGGAGGAAACGAACCTTGTTTTCCAGCTCAACCGGTTCCAGTTCAAACGTGCCTTCCTGTAGAGGGATAAGCTGGGTTTTACGAATGATATGCGACTGGTATTCCTTACCATTCCTTTCTTCAATGGTGGGACCAGCACCGTCCAGCTCGATCATATCGTATACACTGAATCCATTCATGGAAGGTCGTTTGCTGACTCTTGAATCGGAACGAAGTCTTGTCAATAATTTATAGGTGGAAACGATGGGTTCTCCAACATATGCGGTGGTTTTGTCGAGATCCAAAACCACGAGAAGTCCTTTTTTAATTTTCTCTGCGGGTGTTTCCCCGGGTTGAAGAATATAATCTTCCTGGATCTGACGCCGGTATGCGCTAATGCCAGGATCAATCGGATAGGGATTAGCAGACTGAGGGGTGGCATTACCAACTTCAATCCTCAACTGATTTGACGTCGTCCGTTTTCCGTTGATGAGTGCAGTAGCTCCCTGTATGATTAATTTGCCGGTACGCTTTGGTCGCAGAATGAATGTCATTGCCTGGTATCTTGAAATTTCACCATTCACCAGGCTCATGCCACTGGTTTCAATTGGTCCCTGCAATACATTGAAATCAGTAAATGGAGGTGCTTCAAAAGATTCAATCTGGCTGGCATTTTCAGCAATGAACTGCACTTGTAAAATATCGTTCAGTCCAATAGACTGCTTATCGGCAAGTGTAGTAAAGTTGACCTGTGCTGTTGAAAAAAATGGCAACAGTAAGATTGATACAATCAGAAGTATAGTAGAAAAACGAAGCTGCATGCAAGCACAAATTACAAATCACCTAATTGGGGGCGAAGAATAATGTCTTCAACGCATGCCCTGCTTGATAAACGGCTGGTGGCAACAATCATCAGGGCAATATCACGTGCTTCCATCATACGATTCGGATCTATACCTGATCCGGACCAGCTATCAGTATAGGCGGCGCCGGGTAAAACGGCGGTAACCTTTATACCATGGGGCTTCATTTCTTCCCGAAGGTTTTTGCTGAAGCCGAGCAGGGCATATTTGCTGATGCTGTAAGCACCTCCATTTGGATAAGCGGAAATGGAAGCGATGGAACAGATATTGAAAATATGGCCGGATGTTCTGGCCATCATGCCCGGTAAAAAATGGCGGGTAAGATGGTAGGCAGATAATAAGTTTACGGAAAGAGAAGTTTCAAGTGCACCCTCTTCTTCATTGTTGATGCTTCCTGGTATAAAAAGGCCAGCATTGTTAATCAAAATGTCGGGAACACCATGAGATAATACCCAGTCGGCAAAATCGCTTACTTCCTCCCGTTTGGAAAGATCGGTTGGGCGTGCTTTAAATTCACTGGCGGGGAACCTGTTTTTCAGGTCCTTTAGCGTTTCGTATAACTGGAAATCATTCCGGCTGCATAAAAAAAACTGATGTGCTTCTGAAGCAAACTCCTCGGCCACAGCTTTCCCAATGCCCTTGCTGGAGCCTGTTATCACAATAATCATGCGTAAATGTACGCCATCTTATGCAGTTGCCTTGCCAGGTTTTCTTTTAGAATTGCTAAAACGACGTATAAAGAATATTGTACCGATCATCAGCAGGGATCCGGCAGCAATGGGTTTAGGGAATGCAGATAACATACTTTTCTGCTGCTTCCCTGAAATCAGTTCCTCCAGTTGCCAGTTGTTTTCCGAGGAAACCGGGTTTGCCTGATCGGAATGACGAAATCCTTCCATGAATTCACTTTGTGACAAGATAAAAGGTAATACCTTTTTAATAGCAGGTAACTGATCCATTGTACCAACAGCATTGATCTTGAGAACTCCGTTTTTACCGAGTAAGCGAAGGTTGTAATTCACAAGCGATTCATCACTTCCGTTTACTTTGAGTTCAGTAGCCCAGTAAAGCGCTTTTTTATAGTCATCGAAATAGGGGATCATTACCCAGTTTTCCACCTGAAGTGCATTGAATCCCTGCTCCAATCTTTTTTCATTGGCTTCCTGTAGTTGTTCGCGAATATTATTAAGCAATTCAAGATGGTCAAATTCTTTCTGTTTCTCGCTTGAAACATATCCGATCGGAGCATAGCTGATTACAAAACTATAATCGTTGTTAATGTTGGAAGGAACAAAATCGGATCGAACAATCATGCCCAGAACCTCTTCATCCGGAATATTTCCCCAGATATTTTCCAGGATATACCTGGCCTGATCTGGTTCAATAAAATAATGACCGTCTGGAACTTTCATTCGAATCGACTGGTCAGAAAACCGGAGTTTACCTGAATGAAATTTCAGAACCTGGTTAAGGGAATCCGCCTGTTTTTTGAAAGTCGCCTGAATTTGGCTGGGTTCAGAGGATGCCAGCTGAACACTATCGATCGGTTCAGCATAGGCAGACAAGGAAGCAATCAGAGCGCTGCCTGCGAGTAGAATTTTGGTCATAGGGATCAGAATATTTAGGATGCTACGGACTGCCAAGATAATAATTCTATAGAATCATGCAATACCTTTGCCAATCATATATGAAGCATTATTCACATTTATTCTTCGATTTGGATCATACACTGTGGGATTTTGAAGAAAACGCAAAAAAAACCCTGGAACATCTTTATAAAGAGATGGAATTATCTACAAAGGGAATAAGTGATTTTACCTATTTCCATAAACAGTATTGTGAGCATAACGACCGGTTATGGGAGCGCTATCGTAAAGGCTTGATTAAAGTGGATGAGCTTCGGTGGAAGAGAATGTGGCATACCCTGCTGGACTTCAAAATCGGCAATGAACAACTGGCAAAAGAATTAAGTACGGCCTTCCTGGCTCATCTGCCACACCGGAATATTTTGTTTCCCCATGCTCATGAATTACTGACCTACCTGCGTGAAAAAGGGTATGCTTTACATTTAATCACCAATGGATTTGAAGATGTTCAGCATGCCAAACTGAAGAATGCAGGAATAGCTCATTTTTTTGGGGAAGTTATTACATCCGAGGGCAGCAATAGCCTCAAACCCAATAAGGAAATCTTTGAATTTGCTTTTCGTAAAACGGGTGCTGTTCCACACACCAGTATCATGATCGGCGATCACCTGGAAGCGGATATTATGGGCGCCAAAAATGCTGGTATGGACCAGGTATTTGTGAACCATATCCGCGAAACTGCAAGTTTTGCACCAACTTATACAGTGTATAGTTTAAAGGAAATAATGGAGATATTTTAAGGGAGGATAGGAAGAGGGAGGAATGGAAGAGGGACTATTGATATTCCCTTTCTGCCCTCTTCCTTTCCTCCATCTTCCTCGTCTCACTTCTGACGTCTCACGTCTCACTTCTTCAGTGTCGCCAACACATCTACCCCGCCCTTCACAGCCTGTCCGAGCTGTACATTAACCTCGGTACCAACAGGTAGGAGAAGATCCACACGACTACCAAATTTAATGAAACCCAGTTCTTCGTTCTGTTTCACTTTCATGCCTGCTTTCAGGTAATTGACAATCCTTTTTGCGAGTGCACCGGCGATTTGTTTTACCAGGATTTCTGTATTACCGTTTTTTAAGACTACACTGTGGCGTTCGTTTTCGGTGGATGATTTGGGATGCCAGGCCACCAGGTATTTTCCTTTGTGATATTTGCTGTAAATAACCTCACCAGATATCGGATTGCGGTTGACATGCACATTAGCCGGACTCATAAAAATGCTCACCTGCAGGCGTTTGTCGTGGAAATATTCTTCATCAAATACTTCTTCGATAACCACTACTTTTCCATCGGCCGGACATATAACTTTATCTTCTCCAAATGTATGTGTTCTGTTAGGTAGTCTGAAAAAGGATATGATGAAAAGAAGCAGCCCTAGCAATCCAACAAAAATGATCCAGCTGATCAGGGGTGAGGATGCGCTGATAAAAAAGAATGACAGCAGGTTGAGGATTACAAAAACAAGGGTGGCAATTGCGATGGATTTATATCCTTCTTTGTGAATAGTCATGTTGGTCGATTAAACCGTAAAATTAGGCATAACGCTAAAGAGTCCAATTATTATCTTGCAGCCATGAGTGAAATGCAACATTTAACGGATTTTGTTTTGCCGGTTTCATTGGCTGCCATCAGTGAAGACCAGGGTTTCCGCGCAGGTCAGATGGGAAAACAGATCCTGATATATGAAGAAGACGCCTTCCCGGAATTGGAGGCTGTTGATCTGGTTTTGGTAGGTTGTGGAGAACAGAGAGGACTGGGAATGGGCAGACCCTTTTGTAAGGGAACCGATCAGATTAGGAAAATGTTTTATAGAAGTTTTTACTGGCATACCGAAATCAGGATTGCAGATATCGGCAATATCAAACCTGGTGCATCACTCAGCGATACCTATGCAGCACTAAATCTTGTCATCCGGGAATTGACTGACGCAGGAAAGCGGGTTTTGATCCTTGGTGGTTCACATGATCTTACGCTTGCCCAATACCATGCTTATGCGAGCAGACAGCAACTCATCGAAGCTGTTTGCATTGATGCAAAAATTGATCTGGATATGGAAGCGTTGCCCCAGGCTGATCATTTTTTGATGGAAATGCTGACCGGCGAACCCAATTTCATGAAACATTATAGCCACCTGGCTTTTCAGAGTTATTATGTACATCCCTATATGCTGGAGAATATGGATAAACTCCGGTTTGATTGTTTCAGGGTTGGAACCGTAAAGGAACAGATTGATGAAATGGAACCGGTCATCCGGAACTGTCGCATGGTAAGTTTTGATTTGTCAGCTATGGCCCATGCCTATGCCCCGGGATCTGCTATTTCTCCCAACGGGTTGAATGGAGAAGAAGCCTGTGTACTTGCCCGGTATGCAGGCATGAGCCCGGTTGTGAACAGTTTTGGAATTTATGGATACCAACTGGCAAAAGATCCGGAAGAACTGACCGCGCAGCAGATCAGCCAGATGATCTGGTATTATATTGATGGTATTAATAAGGGGAAAACGGAGGCTGCCTTAAAGGAAAGAGATTCCTTTTATGAATACAATACAGCGTTTGCAGAAGTGGAAACCTTGTTCCTGCAAAGTAAACGGACCGGCCGCTGGTGGATGCAATTGCCCGATCACCGATTCATCGCCTGTTCCTATAAAGATTATCTGATTGCGAGCAATAATGATATTCCCGAACGCTGGTTACGGGCGCAGGAAAGAAACTGAGTATTTTAGTTATTTTTAAAGAATGCGCTTACACACACATGTTGTTTTTTCAGTTTTGCTGATGCTTATCCTGTCGGCCTGTTCCGTTTCCAAAAAACTGGATCAATCCGCTCAAAAACTGGTTCTTCAGGAAGAGGGACTGAGACAGATCGGAAGAGCAATCAGTATTTACGATCCACAAAAAGCCAGTTATTTATACAACTACCAGGGCGATAAATATTTTATTCCGGCCAGCAATACCAAACTGTTCACCATGTATGCAGGGATGCGGTATCTGGGGGATTCGCTTCCTGGCATCCGATATGCTGAAACTGCTGACAGTATCTACCTGCTGCCCACTGGTGATCCCAGTTTGCTGCATCCTGATTTTCCTGTTCACCCGGTTATCGACTGGTTGAAATCAAATCAGAAAGAGCTGGTTATTCAACAGGAGAACTGGCGGGAGAAAGAACTGGGTTATGGCTGGTCCTGGGACGATTACAACAGTTCATATATGGCGGAGCGGAGTCCACTGCCGGTATATGGGAATACCATCCGCTGGACGCAGGTGCTCGAAAAATCCGAATCAGAAGACGGACAGCTGGTAAACGAAGCCTTTGTGTATTCTGAACCTGAAGTTTCCTGGAAGGTGAATTTTAATCCGGCAAAAACATCCAGTTTTTCGGTTATACGTGACCGGTACTCCAACCAGTTTACCATCTCGGAAGGGAAGGAGATTTTAAAAACACTGGAGATTCCTTTTGTAACAAATGGCCTTTTTTCCGCACTTGATTTATTAAGAGATACAATCGGTCGTTCCATTCTTCTGGTGCCTGGCGAGAATACCAGAAAGGCCGACCGGGTTTTATATTCGCAGCCAACAGACAGTCTCTTAAAGCTGATGATGCTACGCAGCGATAATTTTTATGCCGAACAGGTTTTGCTGATGGCATCGCAACAGGTTTATGGCTGGATGAATACCCGAAAAATGATTGATACCATTTTAAAGGCCGACCTCAAAGGTTTGCCACATTCACCAAATTGGGTGGATGGATCCGGTTTGAGCCGTTATAATTTATTCACGCCGGTTGATATGGTATGGCTACTGGAAAAAATGGAGCAGGAGTTTGGCCGCAATAGAGTAGATGCCATACTTGCATCCGGCGGAAAAGGAACATTATCGAATTACTATTCTGATTTAGGTGATGCAATGAAAGCGAAGACCGGGACATTAAGCGGGCAGGTTGCATTGAGCGGCTATCTGACTACAAAAAAAGGAAAGCGATTGATTTTTTCGGTTTTAGTAAACAATCACCAGACCAGTGCAGTAAAAGTTCGAAGGGCCGTGGAAGCGTATCTTCAAAAAGTCTGGGAGCGGTATTAAAGGCAGGTGTTATCTTTGCCGAAAGGAGTGTGAACATTGGCAGATACCATACAATTATTGCCCGATCATATAGCTAACCAGATCGCGGCGGGAGAAGTGATTCAACGTCCGGCTAGTGCAGTAAAGGAATTGTTGGAAAATGCAGTGGATGCAGGAGCAACCGAAATTCGGCTGCTGGTTAAAGAGGCCGGAAAATCCCTTATTCAGGTTATCGACAATGGAAAAGGGATGAATGAAACCGACGCGAGGCTCTGTTTTGAACGGCATGCTACCTCCAAGATCCGTCAGATCGACGATCTCTTTCATATCAATACAATGGGGTTTCGCGGGGAAGCACTTGCTTCTATTGCGGCAGTTGCGCAGGTTGAGTTAAAAACCAGAAGGTCACAGGATGAACTGGGTACCTACCTGGAAATGGAGAACAGTATGGTGGTAAGGCAGGAGCCATGTGCTACAGCAACCGGCACCAGCATCGCAATGAAGAACCTGTTTTTTAATGTTCCCGCCCGGAGAAACTTTTTGAAAAGTAATGCTGCCGAAATGCG
>JAGKTB010000104.1:0-7120 GCA_018993145.1 Flavihumibacter sp. | reverse complement strand
ACGAATGGAATCAACTGCATCTCTGTAAAAATGTTTTTGCAACGGATGGGGCCTGCATGACCAGCACGGGGAATCAAAGCCCCTCTATTTTATATATGGCTTTTACCGCGAGGGCCGCACAATATGCTGCTGCTGAAATGAAAAAAGGAAATCTCTAAAATCAGACAACATGGCCTCTTTCAACGCTACTCAAAAAACAATCTGGCTGGAACCTGGTTGGGCCCTGGTAAGAATCATAACCGGAATATTGATGACCTATCATGGTTGGGAGCTGTTTGATGGGGCAAAAATCAAAGAATATGCTGGCTGGATGCCTTATTTCTCTGCAGAGACAGCTGCCACAATGGCATATCTTGGAAAAGCTTCGGAGTTAATTTCCGGTATCCTGCTAACGATTGGGCTCTTTACCCGACTGGCAGTATGGCCCATGATAGCAACCATGTTGTTTATCGCTTTCATTCTTGGCAATGGTAAGATCTGGTATGGCGATCAACATCCATTCATGTTTGTATTAATCGGATTGCTGTTTTTCTTCAGAGGGGCCGGAAAATACAGCCTGGACCAACATTTTTTCTCCCCTAAACTTTCCATTGTAGTATTAGTTTTCGCTTCGAATGTGTGCTTTGCACAATCAGGCAAATCAGTAGCAACAGCTCAAACAACTTATTGCAATCCCATCAACCTCGATTACGGTTATACCCCGATTCCCAATTTTAGTGAATGGGGCCGGCACCGCGCAACTGCTGACCCGGTGATCGTCACCTATAAAGGAGATTATTACCTGTTCTCCACTAACCAGTGGGGCTATTGGTGGAGTTCCGATATGCTGAACTGGAATTTTATCTCCCGGAAATTTCTCAAGCCCTATCATAAAGTATATGATGAATTATGTGCTCCGGCAGCAGTTGTTGTAGGTGATACCATGCTGGTTTTTGGTTCTACTTATTCCAGCAATTTTCCGCTCTGGATGAGTACCAATCCTAAGGAGAACGAATGGAAGGAAGCATTGGATTCACTCGAGATCGGCGGTTGGGATCCTGCATTTTTCCTCGACGACGATGGCCGCTTTTATATGTACAATGGCAGTAGCAATCGCTATCCTTTGTACGGAATAGAATTAAACCGCAAAACATTCCAGCCAATTGGAACCAGAAAAGAAATGTATTTCCTGGAAGACTGGCGCTATGGCTGGCATCGCTTTGGTGAATACATGGACAATACCTTTTTGGATGGTTTTATTGAAGGTGCCTGGATGACCAAACACAAGGAAAAATATTATCTGCAGTGGGGAGGTCCGGGTACTGAAATGAGTGGCTATGCAGATGGCGTCGTAGTGGGCGATTCTCCCCTCGGCCCCTTTACTGCACAATCCGATCCGGTCAGCTTCAAACCCGGAGGTTTTGCAAGAGGAGCAGGACATGGCGCCACCTACCAGGATCCCTGGAATAATTACTGGCATGTTTCAACGATGGGTATCAATGTGAAAAACACGTTTGAGCGTCGCAATGGTATTTGGCCTGCTGGCTTTGATGATGATGGAATTATGTATGCCAATACTGCTTTTGGAGATTATCCTCATTACCTGCCCAATGGTCCGGCTGATCATCGTAAAAGCCGCTTTACCGGCTGGATGTTGCTCAACTATAAAAAACCGGTTCAGGTTTCGTCTACCCTTGGCAGTTATACCGCCAACAATGCAGTGGATGAATCTATCAAAACCTACTGGAGTGCAGCATCAGGCAATAAAGGCGAATGGTTCCAGACCGACCTGGGCGATATCTCAACAATACATGCCATTCAACTCAACTATGCCGATCAGGATGCGGAATTTCTTGGTAAACAAACCGACATCTATCATCAGTATAAAATTTACCATTCACAGGACGGAAAAAAATGGAACCTGCTCATTGATAAAAGTCAGAACAGAAAAGATGTTCCGCATGATTATATTGAATTAAAAGATCCCATTAAAACCCGTTACCTTAAAATGGAGAATATTCATATGCCAACCGGAAAATTTGCCTTGTCCGGTTTCAGGGTATTTGGAAAGGGGAATGGATCCAGGCCCCCTGCTGTGAAGACTTTTCTGGTACTTAGAACAGAGAAGGATAAACGCAGTGCCTATATCAAATGGTCACCAGTTGATCAGGCTTATGCATACAATATTTATTATGGAACAGCCCCCGATAAATTGTACAATTGCATCATGGTGCATGATGTAAATGAGTACTATTTTAAAGGGATGGACAAGGAAAAAGTTTACTATTACACCATCGAAGCGGTGAATGAAAACGGCGTTTCGGAAAAAACTCCCGTCCAACAGGTAAACTAAACAAGCAGGATATGCAAATTCAGGCAAAAAAAATCTTGACCAGATCGCTTTTAATCGCGCTGCTTTCTACGACCTTAATAACCGCGTTTGCTCAGCAGCAGGTTCCGTCAGTGGATGATGCGAAAGCTCCTTCACTTGAATTTTATCGTGGTAAACCTTTTTATGATGCGATTCGTGATTTTCAGCAGGCAGACAGTTTGCAAATGCCGGCTTCCAAATCAATTTTGCTGATCGGCAGTTCTTCCTTCACCTATTGGAAAGATGTGGCTACTTATTTTCCTGGTTACCGGATTGTTAATCGCGGCTTTGGAGGCTCTTCGCTTCCCGACCTCATTAGGTACCAGGATTATATCATCTATCCCTATGATCCAAAACAGATCCTGATCTATTGCGGAGAGAACGATTTTGCTGCAGCAGATACGGTAACTGTTACAACAGTGGTAAATCGGTTTAAACAATTATTCTGGGATATACGTGTCCGTTTACCTCGTGTTCCTATTAGTTATATTTCAATGAAGCCGAGTCCGAGTCGCGCAGCGCTTCTTCCAAAATTCAAGGAGGCCAATCAGCAAATCAAAGCCTTCCTGGTCGCACAGAAAGCGACTTCCTATATTGATGTTTACCAGGCAATGCTGCAATCCGATGGTCGCCCGATTGGTGAGATTTTTACCAATGACAGTCTTCATATGAATCCTAAAGGCTACCTGATCTGGCAAAAGCAGATCAGACCTTATTTGAAAAAAACAAATTGATCAAAATTGACTACCATGAAATACAATGCACCCCTTTTTCGCATCTTGATTGTCCTGGCATTCTTGCTGCCTGGTTCGGTTCATTCCCAAACTGCTCAAACTAAAATGAATCAGTTTGTATCCGGGCTAATGGCTAAAATGACAGTCCAGGAAAAAATCGGACAACTGAATCTGGTTGTTGGAGGTGAAGCAACAACCGGCTCGGTTGTTAGTACGGGTGTTGAAGAAAAAATCAAACAGGGTAAAGTGGGTGGCATCTTTAGTGTTTCCTCTCCACAGCGCATTCGCAGCATCCAGGAATTGGCTGTTCAGCAAAGCCGGCTGAAAATCCCCATCATTTTTGGAATGGATGTAATTCATGGATACCGTACTATTTTCCCTATACCATTGGGATTGGCAGCTTCCTGGGATATGCAACGCATTGAGCAATCAGCCCGGATCGCCGCACAGGAAGCTACGGCAGACGGACTGAACTGGACCTTTTCCCCCATGGTTGATATATCACGTGATCCTCGCTGGGGAAGGATTTCGGAAGGTTCAGGAGAAGATCCCTTTCTCGGTTCAGCCATCGCGGCAGCTATGGTAAAAGGTTACCAGGGCAAGGATTTGTCAGCCGATAATACCCTGCTTGCCTGCGTGAAACATTTTGCCCTTTATGGTGCTGCTGAAGCAGGTCGCGATTATCACTCTGTTGATATGAGCCGCATTAAAATGTTCAATGATTATTTCCCGCCTTATAAAGCCGCCATTGATGCTGGTGTTGGTGCGGTTATGAGTTTTTTTAATGATTTTGATGTTATTCCCGCCAGTGCGAACAAATGGTTGCTGACTGACCTGTTGCGCAAACAATGGGGTTTCAAAGGAATGGTTGTTTCGGATTACATATCGGTTAATGAAATGATCGACCATGGGCTGGGTGATCTTAAGCAGGTATCTGCTCTGGCTGTTAAAGCCGGACTCGATATGGATATGGTGGGGGAAGGGTTTTTAACTACGCTCGAAGCTTCCTTGAAAGAAGGTAAAATTACAATGGCGGATATTGATCGCGCCTGCAGGATGGTACTGGAAGCCAAGTACAAACTGGGACTCTTTGAAGATCCATTTCGGTATTGCAATGAGCAGAGAGCCGCTTCGGAAATATTTTCAGCAACTCATAGAAAAGTTGCGCGAGAAACAGCTGCTCGTTCTTTCGTCCTGCTGAAGAACCAGGGTGTATTGCCACTTGCAAAAAAGGGCTCCATTGCATTGGTTGGTCCGCTTGCAGATGCAAAAGAAAACATGGTGGGAACCTGGTCGGTTTCAGCAGATGTATCGAAAGCTACTTCACTGTTAACCGGACTTAAAGAAGTTGCTGGCTCAGGAGTGAATGTTCGGTATGCGAAAGGTGCGAATGTTACGGAGGATTCTGCATTGGAAGCACGCACCAGCGTGTTTGGAAAACCCTGGCAGCGGGATCCAAGACATCCGGATACACTGATTGCTGAAGCAGTGCGATTGGCCTTACAGTCAGATATAGTAGTAGCTGCAATGGGAGAGTTGGCCGAATTCACTGGTGAAGCTTCAAGCAGAACCGATCTCAATCTTCCAAACAGCCAGAAAAAACTGCTTGATGCATTGATGGCAACCGGCAAGCCGGTTGTGATGGTACTCTTTTCCGGTCGTCCGCTTACGATTGTGGAAGAGGACAAAAAGCTTCCTGCCATTTTGAATGTGTGGTTTGGTGGTTCGGAAGCAGGATATGCAATCAGTGATGTATTATTTGGCGATGTGAATCCATCTGGCAAACTACCGGTTACCTTTCCACGAAATGTGGGACAAATTCCGATTTACTACAGTTACAAGAATACCGGGCGTCCCTTGGTGGGTGATGAATTCCAGAAGTTCCGTTCCAATTACCTGGATGTTTCCAATACACCACTGTATCCATTTGGTTACGGACTTAGTTATACGAAGTTTGATTACAGTCCGGTTTCACTTAGTAAGGCCTCGCTGAAAGGTGCAGAAAAATTAATTGCCCGGGTAACCGTAACCAATAGTGGAAAATTCGCTGGGGAAGAAGTGGTTCAACTCTATATCCGTGATATCGTAGCCAGCAATACCCGTCCGCTCAAGGAATTGAAAGGATTTAAGAAAATCCTGTTGCAGCCGGGTGAATCAAAAGAGATCAGCTTTGAAATAACAAATGATCTTCTGAAGTTCTACGATCATAACCTTCGCTATGATTGGGAGCCGGGGGAGTTTACTGTATTCATTGGTACCAATTCCCGCGATACCCAGTCTGCCAACTTCCGCTGGTCCCGCTGATCCCTCCACTCCGCCTCGGCGGATGCCACTTGTCCGGTGCCATCTGCCAAAGCGGAGTAAAATAGTTAGCTTTGGCGCATGAACCGTTACAGGCTTTTTTCGGTAGCACCGATTGCGTTGCTGGTCTTCGTCTGCTCCTTTTCACAGCATGGCTCTGATGAAAAGAAGTGGATAGAACTCTTCAATGGCAAGCATATCCGCAACTGGATCGTAAAGGTGAATCATCACGATGTGGGAGTGAATTTTGGAAATACTTTCCGGGTGGAGGATGGTCTTATTAAGGTTCGGTATGATCAGTATGGTGCTTATAATGACCAGTTTGCGCATTTGTATTTCAAACGCCCCTTTTCGCACTATCACTTGTTGGTTGAATATAGATTTACTGGTAAATTCAAGGAAGATGCACCGGGTTATACCTATCGTAACAGTGGGGTAATGCTGCATTCCCAGGACCCCCGCACCATGTTGAAAGACCAGGATTGGCCCATCTCCATCGAAATGCAATTCCTGGGCGGGTTGGGTGATGGAAAGCCCCGTACTACCGGTAACCTCTGTACGCCCGGCACCAATGTGGAATACGAAGGCAAGCTGGATACCCGGCATTGTATTGACTCCAGGTCGAAAACCTATGATGGAGATCAATGGGTAACTGCAGAAGCTATTGTTTTGGGAGATAGCCTTATTAAACACATCATTAATGGCGACACCGTTCTGCAGTATTCTAAACCGCAAATCGGTGGGGGTGTGGTAAATAATTTCAACCCCGCCATCAAAATTGATGGAACTCCCCTGAAAAAAGGATTTATCGCTCTTCAGTCGGAAGGCCAGGAGATTGATTTTCGTCGCGTTGCGATCCGTATCCTTCGGCGCTAACAATAGCTAAAATCATATGTTGTACCTTTAGGCTATGGAAAAGATAGAAACCATTATCCTGGATTTGGGTGGCGTGTTGTTGAATATCAGCTTTGAGGCCACAGAAAAAGCATTCGAATCCATTGGGCTAACCAATTTTCATCAATATTTTTCACAGTATAAAGCCTCTCCTCTGTTTGAGCAGCTGGAAACTGGAGTAGTGTCGGAGCAGGAATTTTTCACGTATTTCCGGAAAGAGACCGGTCTTGATGTGGATGATGAAGAGATTACCACTGCCTGGAATGCCATGTTGCTGGATTTCCCTCCTGAAAGAATTGAATGGCTCCGCAGCCTGGAAAACCGGTACCGGGTATTTTTGTTCAGTAATACGAACAGCATCCACCACGAAGCGTTCCAGTTAAAATTCAGTGCCGAATTCCCTGGCAAACCCTTTGATCTGCATTTCGAAAAAGCCTATTATTCTCATCTGCTTGGGAAACGTAAACCTTATGTGGAAGCCTTTGAGGCACTGATCAGAGATGCGAATATCAATCCGGCAACCGCTATCTTTATCGACGATACCAAAACCAATATCGAGGGCGCTCAAAAGGTAGGTATGAAAGGAATTTTCCTGACAAACGGAGAAACGGTGCTGGATCTGGGGATGTGAAAAGTGAAACGTGAGAAGTGAGACGTCAGACGTGAGATGTCAGATTGGTTCATGAACCAATCTTCCATTCTTCCCTCTTCCATTCCTCCCTCTTCCATTCCTCCCTCTTCCATTCCTCCCTCTTCCATTCTTCCCGTCTCCCTTGTCTCCCGTCTCCGGCCTCCTTTGTTCCCTCTTCCATGCCTCCATTGTCTCCCGTCTCCTTTGTTT
>JAGKTB010000103.1:0-5414 GCA_018993145.1 Flavihumibacter sp. | reverse complement strand
GGTTATAATACGTTCCGGTTTGTAATGCCGTTTATTCCCTATGTAATGTACAGTGGAGAAAAAGGATTAAAAAAAGGGTTGAATAAATTTTTTAAGGACCCGGGACTGCATAAAATTTTTGCTGCTGAACATGAACTGATCGGTTGTTTTGTTCCCATTGGCTGGGCTTATTATGGTGATTTTCAAAGTCCGCCCAAGGGAGGCAGCCAAATGATCCCCAAATGGCTGCAACATAATATTGAATCCCGAGGCGGGCAGGTACTGTTTCAAAGTACCGTGAATCAGATCCTGGTGGAGGACAATAAGGCCACCGGTGTGCAGTTTACGCACCGAAAGAAACCCTATACGTTTAAGAGCAGGTACGTGATTGCGGCAAATGATATTGAAACTGTATATGAGAAAATGTTACCGGAACATGTGATACCTGCTAAACTGAAGGAAAAACTTCGGAAGGCAGAATTATATACCTCCTCAGTAACCTTATCTATTGCATTGGATTGTCCGGCTGAAGCG
The DNA here is from genome assembly GCA_018993145.1 of Flavihumibacter sp. Taxonomy (GTDB): domain Bacteria; phylum Bacteroidota; class Bacteroidia; order Chitinophagales; family Chitinophagaceae; genus Flavihumibacter. Next base: position 4,901 of record JAGKTB010000103.1, on the reverse strand, counting down.
CTCGGTTTTGGTGAAGAGATGATTCATATCATCAATGACGGACAGCCATTTGAGGCTCATTCCAATGGTGATCCGGATTCTGTTGAAATGAGTGTGCTGGCGGCAACGGTGCGTGACAAATCACTTTGCCCTGAACACCAGGGTACGCTCACTGTCTACATGCCCGCGGAAATGCACTACCGCAATGAATGGCTTACTACCAAAGATGCCGACGGCAATTATATACGAGGAGAAGCCTACCGTCAATTAAAGGAGGAAATCGGAGAGAAACTGATCCGGAGAGTAGAGGAAAAAGTGGCACCGGGCTTACGGCAACATATCCTGTTTTATGAAGTGGCTACTCCGGTTACGCATTATCGTTATACAGGCAATAAAAATGGTACGATGATGGGTGCAAGGCCCGGGCGAGCCAACATGCAGGCAAAAATCGCGCATTATCAGACGCCAGTGCAAAACCTGATCCTGGGTGGTCATTGGGCTGAACTGGGAGGCGGTGTTCCGATTGCAGTAAAAGCCGGTGCGAATGCAGCTTTCCTGATCCTGAAAAAAGAAAAGCCAGCTCTTTTTAAAAAGCTGGCCCGTTATATGGATGGGAAATCGGATTTACAGGAGGTGTTAACAGATCCTTCTTTCAGCAGGGAAGAATTTCCATTCAAGGCTTTTCCTACTCCCGCTGAACGGGCTGCCCAAAAAGCTGAAGAACTTACATCCGCTTCCTAGGGATAATCCTCCAGTAGTTTATACACCAAATTTTTTCTTCAGATAAGTCAGTGCCATGGCATTGGCTTCCTGTGTTTTAGCAGGGTCATGTTTGGGATTACTGGGATTCGCAAAGCCATGAACTGCATCAAAGATTTTATAATCAAGAGATTTGCCTGCCGCTTTCATATCAGCTGCAAACTGCTCGATGATTTCTTTGGAGATGTATTGTTCTGTTGCAAAAAGTCCAAGTACATCAGAATTCAGGGTCTTCAATAACTCTACATCTTTCACCGGCATGCCATAATAAATTACGGATCCGATATTTTGTTTGTTACCAATAAGTGCAGAGCGGAGCGACCAGCTGCCACCGAAGCACCAACCGATATTCGCAACCTGTGCTTTTGAACCTGCATAACTATATGCACCTTTCACGATGGTTTCCAGGCGTGCAGGATCTGTACCCTGCATGTATTGTCCGGCCATCTTCGGATCATTGGTTACTTTTCCATCATACATATCAATTGCCATCACATTCACTTTCTCTCCAAGATCTGCATATAAGCGATCTGCTTCCTGTTTGATCTGGTCATTCAGTCCCCACCATTCCTGGTATACAAACAGCCATTTTGTGCTGGACTTTTTAGCTTTAATCAGGTAGGCAGAAGCAGTTTTTCCATCATTGGTGGGATAGCTAATCATGCTGCCTTTTGCATCCCACTGAATTGCAACAGGAATCGGATGAAGAGCCTGAAAGGCTGGATCATTTGCAAAATTTACCATATCATCCGCCAGGGGATGACAAACGACTGCATTTTTCAGATGTGCTGTTGAATCAACAGGTGTCCACCAGCTAATGGATGCCAGCAAAAGGCTGATGGGAAGTACTAAGAACTTTATCATATCGTCTCTATTTAGGAAAAATTAACAAGGATCAGGACGCATTGTTCAGAGGATGCAGCCGGATTAGCTCAAACGATTGCGTCTGGCGCTTCGGTCCTAATGGCTTATATTTCAACAAATTCAACTGTGTATGCGGTTTTTACCTTTTTTTCTGTTGATCTTATCGCTCCATGCAGGTTCCCAGGTTGTACCGGCAAAGGATTGGTTGCTGCAGCCGGAGTCCTTTGTCGCCAGCGTTAAAACCAGTAAGGATGGGAAGGACCTTGAATTAAGCAATGGACTGGTCAGCCGGCAATTTCGCCTGCAACCCAACCTGGTTTGTTATAGTTATACCAATCTGTCCAATGGAAGACAGTTATTACGTTCCATCCGGGAGGAAGCACGAATTACTATAAATGGTAAAACCTATAAAATAGGCGGATTAAAAGCGCCGGATGAGAAAGCCTATTTTTTGCCTGAATGGCTGGATGGGCTGGCTGCTACAGACAGCAGCTTTCAATACCAGGATCACCGGATAGAAGAGATAAAACCTATTCTCAACTGGAAAACAAGAGGCTGGGCATCCGGTGCGATACCCGCTACGGGAAAGAAACTGATCTTCAGGTATCGGTCGCCGTTAGCAGAACTGAAAGGGCTTGAAATCCTGGTAAGTTATGAACTGTACAGCGGCCTGCCATTGGTAAGCAAATCCCTACAGGTCATAAACAGCAGCACACGAACCTTGCTCATTGACAGCCTGGTGCATGAAGTACTTGCAATGGTGGAAGAGGAGAGTGCAGTGATAGGAAGTCCTGAGCAGATGAAGAAACCATCGGGCATTTATTTTGAAACGAATTATGCATTCAACAATGCGATGCGGTATACCTTAAGTGATCAAACTCTGCATTGGAAAACGGATCCGGGATATACTTCACAGGTAAATTATAATTATGAAACACCCTGTTTGCTGGAGATCTATCCCGATCATGGTCCGGGTGTACAATTACATCCCGCCGACACCCTTCAATCTGTAAAAACCTATGAACTGGCCCAGGATAATGCTGACCGGGAAAGAAATGGACTGGCTATCCGAAAAATGTATCGGACCATAGCTCCCTGGGTTACAGCCAACCCGATATTCATGCACCTGGTAAGCAAGAATGATGAAGAAGTGAAAACGGCTGTAGACCAATGTGCGGCAACCGGTTATGAGGCGCTGATCCTGAGCTTTGGTAGTCACTGTAATATGGAAGATACCACTGCGGCCAATATCAAAAAATGGAAGGAACTGGCTGAGTATGCGCATAGTAAAAAGATCCTGATTGGTAGTTACTCCTTATTTAGCTCACGCAGGATCAATGACGAAGAGGATGTGATCAACCCTAAAACCGGTAAACCCGGTGGCACCATGTTTGGCAATGCACCCTGTTTGGGAAGCCGGTGGGGACTGGATTATATTCAGAAGTTAAAAACCTTTATGAGCCAAACGGGATTTGATCTGTTTGAGAATGATGGTCCTTATCCGGGTGATCGCTGCGCCTCCACCAAACATCCCGGACATACAGGGCTGGATGATTCACAATGGAAACAAATGGAATTGCAAAAAAGCCTGTATCGGTGGTGTAATGAAAATGGGATTTATGTAAATGCGCCTGATTGGTATTTCCTGGACGGTACACATAAGATCGCAATTGGTTACAGGGAAGTGAATTTTTCTTTGTCGCGCGAGCAACAGAAAATCCTCAACAGGCAAAATATTTATGATGGCACTTGGGAAAAAACGCCATCCATGGGATGGGGTTTTGTTCCCCTGATAAAATACCAGGGAGGCGGACCGGAAGCCATCCTGGAGCCACTTTCAGAGCATTTGAAAGACTATGAGCAACTGATGATGCAGTATTATGGTGCAGGGGTACAGGCCTGTTATCGCGGGCCACGTCTCTATGATACAGAAACAACCAAAGCAACTGTAATCAAAGTAATCAGTTGGTATAAGAAGTACAGGGAAATTCTGAATGCAGATGTGATTCATTTGAGGCGGGCTGATGGGAGAGATTGGGATGGAATCCTGCATGTTGATCCCAGACTTCCTGTTAAAGGATTGGCGATGTTATACAATCCGACCGGGAAGCCGATTACGCGTACCATTCAGCTGCCCTTGTATTATACAGGTTTGCAGCAATCAGTTGTACTAACATGGGCGGATAACCGAAAACAAACCGTTGCGCTCAACCGCGATTTTACTGCCACAATTACAGTAACGATTCCTGCGAATGGGTATACCTGGATGACGGTTAGCAAACCATAAATAATATATTTGGTGTACAAATAGGAAAAGATGAAAATCGTTGTACTGGATGGTTATACATTGAATCCGGGTGACCTTAGCTGGACAGGCCTGGAAGCCCAGGGCACGCTAACTGTTTATGACCGGACAGCACCTGATCAGGTGGTGGAGCGGGCAAAAGAAGCCACTATTGTACTGACGAATAAAACAGCTCTCACGGCGGATCAACTGGCGCATTTACCTGAGCTCAAATTCATTAGTGTACTGGCAACAGGATATAATATAATAGATATAGAGGCAACCAAGCAATTAGGCATCACCGTTAGTAATGTTCCGGGATATAGCAGTTACTCCGTTGTTCAGTTGTGTTTTGCCTTATTGTTTGAATTAACGCATCGTGTGCAGCAGCACAGTGATGCGGTGCACCAGGGACAATGGGTTAATTCTCCCGATTTTTCTTTCTGGCAACAACCGCTGGTGGAGTTGGCAGGAAAAAAAATGGGATTAATTGGATTGGGTGATATCGGTCAAAAAATGACGGATATGGCATTAGCGCTGGGCATGGAAGTGCTGGCTTACAGCCGAACCCGCAAAGGAAGGCTGGAATCTCAACGTTTCAAATGGGTAGAGCTTGATGAATTGTTGCATGAGGCAGATGTGGTGAGTTTACATTGTCCCTTAACACCGCAAACAAAAGGCATTATCAATACAGCAAGCTTGCGCAAGATGAAGCAGAGTTCCTACCTTCTAAATACAGCCAGAGGACCATTAATTGTAGAGGCTGACCTGGCGCAGGCATTGAATGAAGGATGGATAGCAGGAGCCGGACTGGATGTGTTGAGTGTTGAACCACCAACTGCAGGCAATCCTTTGTTAAGCGCCAAAAATTGCCTGATCACTCCTCATATAGCCTGGGCCTCCGTCGAAGCACGCACCCGTCTGCTTGAGGAAACCATCGCCAATGTTCGGGCTTTCCTTACAGGTACCCCCAGAAATGTAATCGGTCAGTAATTCTCACGTCTCACGTCTCACG
>JAGKTB010000102.1:0-5007 GCA_018993145.1 Flavihumibacter sp. | reverse complement strand
GGTAAACCCATTGGGCCAGGAGATTTTGAAGTCCTGGAATCACTGTAGATATCCGCACCAAAACGATAGTTGATATCCAGCCATTTTGCCGGGGAATACGTGAAATGTGAGTTAGTGATAATACGATCCACATTGTCTCTGTAATCTACTCCTCTCAATACATAAATCGGGTTATCATTACCGGAGCCTACAATAGTATTCTGTGTTCCGTTTTCCTTGATATAATCCCAAATATCCCAGCGGGGAGAAAAGTAAGTCAGGTTTTCATTGTAACGATCTGCATTTCCCCTGCGACCACCGGATTTAACATAGTTCACACTACTGCCAAATTTTACCTTGTCGGAAAGCTTGAATTCACCACCCACTTTCGCGGATATATTCTTATAATCCGTGAACGGCATGATTCCTTCCTGGTTGAACTGGGAGAAAGTACCGGTAAAGATGGCACGTTCTGATCCTCCGGATATATTCAAAGAATTGCGGAAGGAGTTGCCTGTTTTGTATCCGTGTTTAAAATTATTAAAGATCTTATCCGGATGAGTTGGATCAATTGCTTTTGCCTCTTCAATTGTAGGTCCGGTAGTTGGCCAGAAGCTGGTTGGATCATATACACCCTGCCAACCCTGTGTATACTTGGTTTGTGTTTCAGGATACATATTGATCTCATCCACTCCGTAAGTGGAGGTAACACTTCCTCTCAATTTACCTGCTTTACCGGATTTGGTAGTAATGATAATAGCACCCGTTGATGCTCTCAAACCATACAATGCAGTTGCAGCACCTCCTTTCAGGATATTGATACTTTCAATATCATCGGGATTGATATCCGCAGCACGGTTACTGATTCCGTATAAAGAACTTCCATCTGATACGTCTGTAGTATTGTCTACCGGTATACCATCAATGATAAACAAGGGCTGAAAATCACGATTCGGATCCAGTGAGTTCAAACCACGAAGAATGATCTTGGATCCCTGCCCAGGTGCACCACCTCCGGAATTGATCTGCAATCCTGCTGCCTGGCCTTGTAATGCATTCACAATATTCGGCTGACGACTGGCAGTAAGAGCATCACCCTTAACCTCCTGTGCTGAATAACCGAGTTCTCTTTTTTCTCTTCGGATACCCAGGGCCGTTACTGTTACTTCGGCCATGTCGGCATTATCTTCGGAAAGTTCAATCGTAATGGTAGCAATATTGTCATCTGATACGCTTACAGTTCTTTCCTGTTTGCCATATCCAACTGCTGTAACAACAACAGTATAGGTTCCGGCTTTCAATCCGGATAAGGAGAAACGTCCTTCCTGGTCCGCTGCCGTACCCTGGTTAACACCAGTTACCAGGATAGATGCGTTGGGAACCGGTTCTCCCTTTGTATTTACAACCCTACCGCGGATACCACCTTCAAAAGCGACCTCGAAAGGTACTGGTGCAGGTGCTTCCGGAACAGCTACTTTTCGAATGATGATATTAGAGTTGATCACCTCGTATTTCAGACCCGTGTTTTCAAACAGGGCATCCAATAACTTGTCAACAGGAATGTTTTCAGCTGCATAACTGACATTGCGCAGACTTGAAAGGTCGGCTGTCCGGAAAGAAAAAGAAAGGTCGGTTGAGCCTTCTATCTTCTTCAGGGCTGCTTTCATTGGCACATTCTTCAGGTCAATGGAAATCCGGATTTTACTCAGATCCTGCCCCGAGGAAGTTTCGGCCATCAATACACCGTTGATAGTCAATAAGATTGCCAGGGTCAATGCTCTCATAACTAGTACTTGAATTTTCCTGCTGCTGAATACTTGATGCAGGAACGGCATTAGGTTAAGGTCAAACGCCCTCCACCTATGCGTTTTTGAATTAAAACTCATAGTTTTGATTGGTTTAAATTTTCTCAAACAGTTTTAAGCCAGACCGCGACAGCTTGCCCCTGTAGCGGTCTTTTTGTTTTTAGCTACTACTCATGTGGTTGTCATTATTTTTTCATAATATAAATACCATTGTCAATTGCTATTTCAGTCCCGGTAAGGCGACACAGTATCTCCAATGCATTTTCAACTCCATATTGCCTTTTCAGATTGGTTGTAACCCGAATAGCTTTCAACTCGGATGACCCAACCTGGATCTTTACATTATATACTCTTTCCAGATCAGCCAGGATATCACCTACTGAATAGTCATCATAAACCAGGTTTCCTTCCTGCCAACCTGCAGTTTGCTCTTCCTTTACCGGCTTTTCTTTCACCTGCTGGCTTTGCTGCGCGATCACGACCTCTTTTCCTTTCGTTAAGACAGCTACCTCACGATCTGCATAGTTTACCTTCACTTTGCCTCTTTTCACAGATACCGTTATTTTCTCCATATCCGGATAAGCCTTAATATTAAAGGCTGTTCCCAATACTTCAGTACTCACTTTCCCAGTATGAATGATAAAGGGTATTTTATCAGCATGCCGTACATCGAAATAAGCTTCTCCGGTTAAATAAACAACTCGTTTTTTGCTGTCAAATAGCTCCGGAAAATCCAGTTTACTGTCGGCATTTAACCAAACCTGTGTACTGTCGGGTAACAAAATGTATTTGTATTCCGATTTTTCTGTTGACTTTGAAAGAACTGTTCCTGACTGTTCAATACCATTCATAACCAACCCTTTTGCGGGGTTGCTATTTTGAGTCTGCCACCAGCTGAATGCTGCAACTACTACCAGAATAGAGGCGGCTGCGGTTATTGCCGGCAATAACCATTTTCGGCGCACAGACCTTTCCGGTTCCTGCTCCTCTGTCAGGGATTTCAATACGGCTTCCATGGAATCCTGGTTTCCCTCTTGTTCCATATAGGCGAAAAGCTCGTTGAATTCCTCCCTGCTACAACTGTTATCCAGGTATTTCCTGAACAGGTGTTTAAACCTTTGATTCATTGGGATGATGTTAATGCCATCTGATAAGATGACGAAGTGGAGTTAAGATGTTCCTATTCGAGGCACAACTTTTTTTGAAGAAAACGTAAAGCAAGTGATAATTGGTTCTTAACTGTATGCTTTGAAACGGACAATTCCTCAGCAATTTCGTTGTAATTAAGTCCCTGCTCCCGGCTCATTAAATACACAAGTTTGCGCTGTGGCGGTAGCTCATTAATGATCTGCTGTAATATAGTGCCGGATTCTTTTGCATCCAGTGCTGCTTCAGCAGAGGGTTGCTCATCCTGAACACGCTTCCAGAGTTTATCCTGTAAGCGTTGATCCGCTGCTACTTTTCTTAAAAAATCAATCAGGCGGTTACGCGTTACTCTGTGTAACCAGGCCTCCATGTTGCGGATTTCTTCCCACTGATCGCGAGTTTCCCAGAGTTTTATAAACACATCCTGCATAATATCGCAAGCCTGGGGCCCCGACTTTGTGACCTTTAAAGCCAGTTGGTAAACGGACTGGTTATGTTCATTGAAAATTCTTTCGAACTCCAATTCCAGTTCTCTACCAGGATTAGTATACATGGTTGTTGTAGCGGCAGTCACAGCTCTATAGCAGTCTAGATTACAATGAAAATACTAAAAAAGCCCTAATGGATTTTCAGCAACACCTAATTTTTTTGTGAGCTGCCTTATCTGCAAGGGTGTTATAAAAAATAATTTCAATGGTATAACAGCGAGTCTCTAGAACAATCTTCATTCAACAAATGAATAGTTGTATATTAATAGAGTCATACCATTTGCTATATGCCAAAATCAATTTTCATTGCTGGATTCGCATTCCTGTTGTTTATCATTTCCTGCACAAACACAACAACAAAAACCGATTCCCCTATCAGTTTCAAACTGATCGAAACCGACACCTTTCATTTCAACAATTTCGTTGACTGCAACATGGCGGAAGCCTGGATCGGTGATACCTTCCGGATCTTCCCCGGCAAATATGGCGAAGATCCTGTTTGGGGTGCTGCACACGATCTCAAATTCTCAAGCGGTAGGAATGCAGATGAAGCCTTCAGCAATCCGGCCAGCGCTTATATAGCACCCATACTGCCAGTCAATGCACCTGTTGGTCAACCGGGGCTACATGGTGCTGTCTGGTTTGAAACCGTATACCAGGATACCAAGGATCCATCCGGAAAAACACTTTATGCCATTTACCATAACGAAAACTATCCCGAAACACTTCCTTATGATTCGGTTACTGGTGAGGGTTATATAAATCAGAAATGGCCACTGGGATTAACTGAACGTATCACACCTGCAGCAGTTTGCCGAATTGGAATTATGAAATCAACAGACGGTGGCTGGAACTGGGAAAACCGCGGACTTTTTATAGAAGATAAACAAGCCCGCATGATTCTCAAACCACATAATACTTCTAAAACTTTTGCCGGTGGCGTGGGTGATCCTTCTGCAGTTGTAGTAGGTGATTCGATCTATTTATTTTATGGCGAATATGGTTATCCTGAACAGTACGACTCTGCCAGCTACGATCCAACCAAAGAATGGAGCGGACAATGTATCAGTGTGGCAAGAATTGCTATTGCCGATTTGGATCAACCTCAGGGCAAAGCCCATCGATGGGGTGGCAACGGATTTACTGCAGCCTGGGATGGAACCGGAAAACCAGTAGCTTCGTTGCAGATTCCTCAAAACGCAGGAGGCGGACCGGCCTCTTCTCCTACCGGTGGTTTTCATTGGGGACCCTCTGTCTCCTGGAATGAATACCTGAACTGCTGGGTTATGATGATGGGAAAAGTAGAAGGGCAGTCCTGGATTGGCGATGAATTATATATCTCTTTCAACAAAAACAAAGACCTTGGCAAGGGTGATAATTCCCAGCAATGGTCCGTCCCTCAAAAACTATTGGAGAAGCCCGGGCATGTACTCTGGTATCCTTCTCTCCAACCCATGAACTCGGAGGAAGACATAAAAACCAAACGTACCAGTTTGCGCCTAGGAAAAAAAGCCCGCTTGTTTTTCAAGTATTCTGACCTGGGGAAATATTTTTCAACCTATATCATTGAGTTTGAAAAAAAATAAGCG
>JAGKTB010000101.1:0-16633 GCA_018993145.1 Flavihumibacter sp. | reverse complement strand
GGCATAATTGTATTCTGAATTCTACCAACCAGGAAGGGATCTTTGTTTTTCGCTCCCGAAGTGATTGTAATTCTGATAATGATAATTTATAGTCAGTTTCCATTTTTCTTAACTCACTTACCCTGTTGTCTCTTTCAATTCTGTACTCCCGGTCTAATTGAGTACATTCTTCAATGAGCTGATTACCCGTTAAGATATTATCCTCAAAATCTTTTTCATTTTCCACTAGTTTAAGACCGGTTTTTTTTACCAGACGTTCATAGTCATTAAAATCAGCCTGCTTTCTTATTTTTTCTTCTTCCTGTCTTTTTATTTCTTCTCCAATTTGTTCAATTCTTTTGCCTCCATTATTTTCAATATCAATGAGGATGCTTTGTTTACGCCTTTCCAGACGGTCCAGTTCCTCTATGTTTTGCTGTTGCTTTTGATTCAGTTTATTCAGATCCTGCGCTGTCTGCTCTATTGCCTGTTTCAGGAAATGCCATTTTTTCTCCGCAAACCAGGATGGTGCAATACCCAGCATGGCATCAATGTTTTCTATTTCACGGTTTACTTTTCCATACTCCACACAAGATTCAACTAAGGGCTTTAATATCTGGAATTGCTCCCTGGCATTTACTACTGCTTCGTGGGCTTTCTTTAAATCTTCAAAACGGTTTAGCAGTATTGTAATTTGCTCCTTTATATCAGTCCTCTCCAACATTTGATCCCGGACAAAATCAGTCAGACTGCTTACAGATTTCATGGAAACTGTCTGGTAGAACAGGTCAATGGCTTTCTCACTGTTCATTCCGAACAAGCGTCTGAAGTTTTCACTGTATTGGCTGAAATTATCATTGTACAATTGAACCCCTTCAATATTTCTAAGCTTTTTCTTCAAATCAGTTATATCTGTAAAGTCAGAAAAATGCTGTTTGGTAGATAGGGGGGTGGTGCTGATTAATAGCAATTTTTCAACTTTATTATCTTTTCCAATCCAGAAAAACTGAGCAAGGCATACATTCTCGCCATATCCTTCGTTTTTGAAATTTCCAATTATTACTGTATAGGTGTCGTCGTTTGGTCGTAGGTAAACTTTTTTTGCTACCTTGGTTATCTCCTCTTTTTCTTTCTTGTATTCACCCCGGACATAACTGAGGAGATTTCTTTCTTTTCCTTCCGCACCTGCTGCTTTATTAAATACAATTTTATTATGTGGAACAAGCAAACAGGTTAGCGCATCCACGAGTGTTGATTTACCCGAACCGATATCTCCTGTTAATAATGCATTATAACCATTGGGAGAAATTCTCCAGATAACGTCGTTGAATGTTCCCCAATTAAAAACTTCCAGGTATTCAAGTCGAAAACCGGCATTATAATTTTCTGATTGACTGAACAGGTCATTCATGTTCGTTCTTTTTTGTTTCCATTTCGTCTAATTCCAATCGTATTCTGTCGGCTTCTATTAGCTGTTTTAATTCGTTTTCATCTGGCAGATATAACCGGTATTTACTTGCAAATAATTTTTCATTTTCAGCTAAAACTGAATATTTTACAATCGTTTCATCTTTTTCTGTACAGAGAATAATACCAATTGTGGGATTGTCGTCACTATTTTTCTTTAGATCATTGTACATCCTTACATACATATCCATTTGTCCAATTGCCTGTTGAGATAATTTTTCTGTTTTAAGATCGATCAGAATAAAGCATTTGAGGTAATAATTATAGAATACCAGGTCTATAAAGAAGTCTGATGTTTCTGTTACAAGATGTTGTTGTCTTGAAACAAATGCGAATCCTTTTCCCAATTCCATTAGAAAGTGTTGCAAATGGTTGATTAGTGCTGACTCTATATCTGATTCAGTATGCTTCTTATTTGTTGGAAGGCCTAAAAATTCAAAAATATAGGGGTCTTTGATGAAATGATTTGTTTCTGTTTGTTTGTTATGTGGTAACTCCAGCAGCCGTCCTAAATATTGGCTATCTATATTCCGTTGGAGGGTTCTGGTATTCCAGTTTCCATCAATCGAATGACTTATATATTGCTCTCTAAGTTGTTGATTATCAATTCTACTAATTATTCGATAGTGAGTCCAGCTTAATTCTTGACGCACTGCGTCAAATATTGGGAAAGCCTGATAAAACTTTCTCATATTTGTCAAATTTGTAAAATCAAAGCCTTTTCCAAATTCAACGGTGAGCAGATTGGCGAGGTTTTTTAATAGAGCTTTGCCATATTCTGCTCTGATTGCCCCTTTCTGTTCTTCTTCAACAATCAACTTTCCAATTTCCCAATACATTTTAAGCAGGATGGTATTAGTGTTTTTAAAGGCCCTGGTCCTTGCTTCTGCAATTATTGTTGATATAGAACGGTATAATGATGAATGATCCATTTTCATTTACTCAGCATATTTTTGTTTTGCGTATTCCTGCAATTTATTTAGCGTATCCTGAATCACATCTGCATTAATAAAGCCCTTTATTATCCGGTGGATTTCATAATTATCGCCCTGACCTTCAAGTTTCCTTAAAAATCCTATTTCAATTACTTTATTGATAGTGCTGACTACTTTTTCCTGTTGTTTCGCTTCATCATTACTGCCCGGCAGATACACCTTAAGACGGTTAAGCAGTTCTTGTTCACTGATGATAACTCTTGCTGATCCGCTTTGTGCATCCTGCTCCAGCAAATATTTTCTTACTACAATACATACCAGTGAAGTGAGATAATTTAATTTTCGCTTTTCTGACAATTTAGGCAAGTCTACCTCTTCTTCCCATTCAATCTGGCGTAAATAGGCATAGCCCTCGCTTTTGTCCAGATACAACTCAAGCCCAATCGGTTGAAAATACTTTTTTATATCAGCTTCATATCGAAGAAGGTTTTCCCATACTTCCTTTTGGTGATTGTACACGATTCCTTTCAGCAAGGCAATAAGACAACTTGAATATGCCTGATCCATAACTATCTGTTAAATACAATTAAGGGTGCTTTTATTGAATATTTTTGATTGGTTTCTGTATTTTCCAAAGTTAATTCCTCTTCCAACTCCCTATTGATATAATGCTTTTTATCGTTTGTTGCTATCTGCATGTAACCAAGAATTTCTGTGATGCCTTTTTCTGGTTTGTATTGCTGCAGTAAATCCGAAAATGTTATTTGTGACCGATGTTTCAGCGCTTGTTGTATATTGTTTTTTAACGCCTCCATATCAACATAGAACTGTTCAAAGAGCAGATCTGTATCGGCATCGGATGCGCCTACAGGTATTTCTTTTTTAGTAAATGAGATGTTTACGGGAGGACTAAACAAGGGACGGTCCATTATAAACGCAGGTTTAAAGAGGTCATCAATTTCAAGCAAATTGTCCCAGCTTCTCACTTGTTCCAGGTTTTCCAAAAGGAGATTTTCGAGCAACTCAATGTTTCGTAGAATATGCCGACTCTCCGCTAAGTTCTTCTGCTCCACGAATTTGCGCAATTGTTCTATCAGGCCATCATTGCTACGATTTACTTTATCTCCGGCATCTACGAGATTGGTTTTAATCCTGTCAACAGTCTGCTCTCTCTTTATTTCCTGAATCACAGGAATTTCCTGCATTTTTTGTAAGAGCTTTTCCAATTCCTCCTGCATTTGTTCGCTCATAAGAAACTCCCAGAAGGACCGGAAACTTTTTCCCTGATCAGTATTCCACAAATGATCCTGCTGTTCAAACACATTGTCCAACAAGTCTGCTTTAGCCAGACTGCTCTTAATGATGGTTTGTCGTGTTTGGGTATCCAATTCCCGGAAATTTTCTTCGACCTGCCGAAAATCGGAAAGCAGCCGTCTGGCAGTTTCTTCAGCCAGAAAATAGTTTTCCTTTATTTGGGTATCCGAAGGCTTAACATAGTTGCCTTTTCGAATTTGCTCAATTTCCTCCTCTAATTTAGTACGCTCCGCTTGCAACTGTTGTATCCGCTCAGAAGGACCTGCAGTAGTATTGACAATTTGTTGGAGAAGATGAAAAAACTGCAAAAGGCGACTATGGGTGCCAACAAATTGTTGTTTGTTTAGATCCTCCAGCCATTTTAGTGCATTTTCTGTTGCGGGAGAGAGTTCATAAACGGGTTCATCCGCCGTTTCATAATACCTGCGCAGATACCCTTGGCTTACCCACCAGGATAAATATTCCTGGGGCGTTTTTTTGTATTCATTTATTCCCTGTCTTTCCAGACCGTACATAAAATCACCCAGAAGACCTGATATGTCGTTCTGGGTGTAGGATATTTTTTCCTGTTGTTTAAATGCTAAATGAAGAAAACTTACTAAAAGGGGGAATTGCTCCGCTCTTAATAGCTGCAATGTTTTATCATTTCGATAAAGGGATAAGGCTTTTTCGTAATTCATAAATAAGGTCAAATTTCATCACTTATAAAAGTAAAGAAAATTGAGATGAAATACGAAGATGAAGAGCATAGTATTTGTTAGCTTGCTACCAAGCTGCCTTTATAAGTTATATACTCCTGCCAAACCTTCACATAGGCCATAAAACCTTCTACGAAATCATCAACTATGCTATTCATGTTAATTGAGAAGTCATAGTTCAGTTGATCGTCATCGAAATTTAAGCCTTTTCCCTTTACATCAAAATATACCCAGTTAAACCACGTGTCTTCAATTCCGTTGGTTCTGATAGTGGATTGAAAATGGCGCTGAATATCTTCAGTAATGGAAATATATTCTTTTGGAAATACAATTGTTCCAAGTGGATTCTCCTCGAATGAGGAGATTGCCAAACCATAATAAAGATCCTTCCAATCATGTTCAATTTCAATAAAAATACTTACATGCTCGTTTAATTTTAATTCAAACTTGGAATTGTTAATATAGAATCCTCTATGTTGCTGATTCCATATTTCTGATACATTATCCGTTCCATATGGCTTACATTCAATACCATGGTTCTGTAATTTATTATGAATTTGAAGGAAGAATTCAGTTCTCAAACTGTTTCGAACCGGCACTAACGCTGCGCTTATATCCTGGAGATATTTTAAGACGATGCCATTCTCTTTTTTTAATAGAATTTTCTGAATTTCCCGATTCATCTGAACAGTTTTTATGTTTAATATATTTGTTTGTAATGTCATCAGATAGTTGGAAATGCCAGCTATCACATTCGGATATCTCCAGCTTTCCTTTATACACATCTCCAGCCAGTTGGTAATATTATATCGATAAGAGATAGGAGTATAAGTAGCATCCAAACTACTCTGAGAATTCCTTCCTTCTGGTGTTAGATATAATAGTATAAATGGCTTATTTTGACTGTTGAGATAATTATAATACCGCTTTATTTGATCCGGCTGATCTGAACTTTGGATTTTATTCTCAATGCCAATCAAAATATTTGGAAATTCAATTAATATATCTACTATACCATAATCTTCAGTTTCAGCTGACTTTCCAATTCGGAATTCCCTCTTGACAGTTGCATTGCCAACTTCTTTCAAGGCATCTTCAATATTCTCTTTGATATCTGGTATTTCGGATAACATCTGCAAAAAAGAGTTTAGAAACATATGACCACAATCGTGACTATCCTTTGGGTTCAGTAAATAGTAGATTACTTTGGAATGCAATTCTTCCCGGTGGTGTTTGGTCAGGCACGATAAAATATTGAACCGTTCCTTGGTCACTGCACGTCTTTCATTCTCTCGTATTACCACTTCATCAATGCTATGGCCAATTGTTGTTAGGGTGGATGCCAGCTTTTCGAGGTCAGTTGCTATCTCTGTAGATACTTTCATGATTCGTTTTTGGTATAATGTCTCAAGATCACACATTAGTTTGCAACCTATCTGCAAACTCTCCCCTGAAAATAGGCTGCAGACTTCCCGCCTAGTTTTGCCTTATACCATCCCCACCATGCATTCATCCACCTCCCTCCTTCAACAAGCCCAATTGATTGCTGATCTTTCAGAAGGGCATTCGCTTCCGCAGGCCATACAGGAACTGAAAAAAGAACCTGCTCTCCAGGCTATCATTGACTTCTTCGGTTGTGCCGCACCGGAAAAAGCTGTCCTGCTGGCCTGGGCTATCGCCCGGGGTATCCGGGTATCCGATTTCATGCTGCAGGATCTTATTGAAGATTTCGGAAATGACCTGAACCAGGTGGAGCTGCTCCTGCACAGTTTGCAGGCACTCTGCCAGATGAATCTCCTGGAGGCTGATGTAGACCCCACTGATAACAGCTTCCTGCTCGCCAAATTCAAGCTCCCCACTCAGGTCCTGCTGGCTGCACTACACCAAAATGCAGGTTTACTCCTGCCAGTAAAATTGGCCCGTTTTCAATCCTACCTGCAGTTCGCCTTTCAATTGATCGGGCTGGTGAAAGCCGACAAGCTGAATGCTGCTAATTTTCACAAAGCCCTGCTTCAGGCAGAAAACCACAACACACACCTGCCTGCCATTCATCAGCTCAGGCAGTTGATCCCCGACTTTCAGCAACGACTTATCCTGCTCGTTTTGCTGGAGCATTCTATTCAGCAGGACCACAAATGGGTTGACCTTACCGATTGTTTAAAATACTGCGCTCCCAACAGCCTGGAAGCCTATGAAGTTCTATGCCGTTTCCGAATGGGACAATGGCAGCTCTTCCGGGATGGTTTCATCCAGCCCTATAGTCCAGATATAGCCGATGAACAACACGTTAAGCTTACTGCTTACGCGTTTCAGGTATTGCTTCCGGAAATCCCGGTTCCCGCTGCTTTCCAATCCAGCTTGCTGCGGGTCATCCTACCGGATGCCATTACACCCGAAGCGCTGTTCTTTGAACCTGCCCAACAGGAACAATTGGGTCTGATCGGCAGCATTTTTCAACAGGACCAACTTGCTTCCCTGCAAGTTGCCCTCAAAAGCAATGGGCTGCAACCTGGCATTTCCATCCTCCTGCACGGACAACCAGGTACCGGTAAAACGGCTTCTGTGCTGCAATGGGCCCAACGCTCAGGTCGTACGGTTTTGCAGGTAGAGATTTCCCAGATCCGCAGCAAATGGCTGGGCGATTCTGAAAAAAACATGCGACGTGTTTTCTCCGACTACGATAGAGCCTGCCGTGAGTATACGCAGCTGCCGGTTTTGCTTTTCAATGAAGCCGATGCACTTTTTGGTCGCCGGCTACAGGCAGAAAGATCCGTTGACCAGGTGCAAAACAACCTGCAGAATATCCTGCTGCAGGCGATGGAAGATTTCAAGGGCATCCTGGTTGCTACCACCAACCTGCCGAAACAACTCGATCCCGCTTTTGACCGGCGCTTCCTCTATAAGCTCTATTTTGATAAACCTACCCAGGCTGCCCGCCTGCAAATCTGGAAAGCAGCGTTCCCTGCTGTGAATCACCAAACCCTCTTAGAGCTGGATCAGCAATACGCACTTACGGGTGGACAAATTCGCAATATCCAGAGAAAGTTCACCATCCAGCAGGTTGTTGGTAATAAACAACCGGATGCGGATTGCTTACACCAATGGGCAGCCGAAGAACTCTATCGCGAACGTTCCGACCGGCCGGCTGTCATTGGATTTCAGGCCTATCGCCAATGCAGCTGAAGCATTCTTAACCGGATAAATAATGTAAAATGTATATTCTGATTGTGATGATCTTCACCGCAGCCTGTATGTTTGCCTATGCCCAGTTACACGACTGGATAAACGAAGGTGTTGCTGGTATTGAAAAGCCCTGGTTGAGGCATACCATTGCCATCCTCCTGAAACTAATCGCGATTCTTACTACCATTACAATCTGGATCTTCACGGTCCTGTTTATTGTAATGTTTGAAAGTGCCAGAGAAAAAAACAAATGATGATACAAGAAAAAAACAAGCAGATTTTATCCGATGCAGTTTGGGGCTTTGTTATTGGGGATGCCCTCGGTGTTCCGTTTGAATTTGAATCACGCGAGTTCCTTCAGAAATATCCTGTTCAGGAGCTAACCGGCTGGGGTTCACATCACCAGCCACCAGGAACCTGGAGTGATGATACCTCTATGATGCTTTGTACATTGGAGTGTTTGAAAAAGGGCGGTAGCATGACCGACCTGGCCAATCTGTTTCTTAGTTGGTATAAAGATGGCTACCTGGCTGCCCTTGATGAACTCTTTGACATCGGAATCACTACCAGGCTTGCCATGGAGCGTTTACAGGAAGGTGATCCCTGGTTTCAATCCGGGAATTCAGAGGAACATTCTGCCTGTGGTAACGGGAGTTTAATGAGGATCTTACCTTATGCTTTTTTCGATTCCTATATCCAGGCCGATACTCCAACCAGGTTTTCTCAGATCAGTAAGGCTGGTTCGATTACGCATGCGCATGTAATACCACACTTCTGTAGTTTCCTGTATGTGGAGTGGATTAAAGAATTAATAAACGGCCAATCACTATTGGAGGCACTTACTGCTGCACGGGAGCATACAATAGCAGCGATGGATCAGGATCCAAACAAAGAACTTGTGACTAACAAGATGCAGCAACTACTTGAAGCAGATTGTTCTACCATTCCGGTTACACAAATAAAATCTGGAGGTTATGTAGTCCATACACTGGAAGCTGTTATCTGGTCTGCTTTGCAGGGTACTGATTTCAGATCAACCGTATTAACTGCAATTAATCTTGGTGAGGACACAGATACTGTTGGTGCACTTACAGGGGCTGTAGCTGCTATCCTATATGGGCCTGATTTGGAATGGAAAAACAAGATTGTATCTCCTGATAAAATTACAAAAGTATTATCGTTTTGATAACTGACTAAATATTTAGTGCTAGATAAGAATAGAGCAGATCAATAATTTCAAGAAAAAGAATAGTGTAATTTCAACAATAGAAATACCTTCCTTTCATCCTTTCATGTTTATGGAACAATTCAATACCATTCAACTCACTAGAATTATCGCCCAACTAAAAGCTATTTGGGATGGCAAGTTGTGGGCAGATGTAAATCTAAAAGAGAAAGTGTCTGCAATTAATGAAACCAATGCCTTTATCCAACCTGTAAAAGACATGCGTTCAATTGCTGAAATCGTTTCTCACATGCTCGCTTGGCGGCAATACACAATCAATACAATAAAGGGGATTTCCAATACACTTACGATGGAAAGTCCGGATAACTGGAAATCAAATGAATTGCTCAAACCAATTGGATGGAAGAATTTATTGGATGCTTTTGAATCAAGCAATGAGGAATTAATTACTCTTCTTAATGAAAAAGACGATGCCTTTTTAAAGCAAGAATATGTGAGCGGTTCACGATTTGAATTCTTACTTGAAGGTATTATTCATCATGATATATATCACCTGGGACAGATAGGGATCACGCTTAAATTCCTTTCGCTCACCCAATAAAAAATACCCAGGTTACAAAATCATCGGTAAACTCAATAAACTGATGCGGTGCATGCGCCGGCACGTACAAAAAATCACCCGGCTTAAAATCAGTTTCTTTCTCCAGTAACCTGAATTTCCCGGTTCCTGCTATTATAAGGTAAAACTCATCCCGGTCATGCGGCTGTTGTTTATCTACCAAATGTGGCCGGTATACTTCAACCGATAGCTTCCTCGCTTCAAACAAGGTAATGAATGTTGTGCCTGCCGCCTCTAATTGCCGCAACGCTTGTTCCTGCCCAATTTTATTTTGGAAATCCATGGTTATTTAATTCAGCTTTTAATTTCACTAAGTCTCCTAATAAACGGGTTTCAGTTACCTGTTCCCCCATACCCAGACTTTCCGCTATTCGTACGACTGCCGGATTCAATGTTTCAATTTCTGTTTCCCGCTTATTTCGGATATCCTGAAAGGTGGATATTTCCTGTCCGTCCGATAACCGGCTGATCTGCAACAAACTATTTTCCACTTCAGCTGCCTCCAGGGTTATTCCCTTAGTTATTGCGATGGTCGTACATTCAACTATAATCCTTCGTGCGATTTGACGCGCCTCCTCACTTCTGTGAAAAATCCCATTGTCCACTTCGAGGAGCGGACAAACAGTATTGAATACACAATTTACAATCGCTTTTTTCCAGATGATCGGCTGGATATTTTCCTCTGCCTTGAATTGGAAAAAGGGTGTACTGAGCTGTTCTACTAGTTCAGTCAACTGTTGCATCCTTCCTCGTTCTATTCCAACCGGGCAAGCGGATACTGGTTTGAATCGGACGGTCTGTTGATTGATGAGTTGGCCGGTTACAAACAGTACACAACGATAGACTGCAGGAAATTGCTCATCCATAAATGGTTGCTCCACACCCAATCCATTTTGCAGCAATACGATGGGTGAATCGCCCGTTTTTGATTTCAGTATCTTGGCAAGTCGGACATTCCCAAAGGATTTGGTGGCCAGCACGATGATCCCGTTAAGTACCGGGAAATTATCCAGTGTTGCTATGGTGATGGTTGAGTCATGCCGGGTTCCATCCGCCATTTCCACCTTGATTCGTTCTCTGCTGGTGGTACCATCTTGTATACTTCCTCTAAGTAACTGCACTTCCTTACCCGTTTCCTGTAGAAATACCGCCAATGCCTTACCAATGGCACCTGCTCCTATTATGTAAATGGGCTGTTGCATTTTAACCGTCCTCTCAGTAAAAGTAAATCCTAAACTAGTATTACCCTTTCCGCTTGTGTATATTGTCTAATTTTCGTACTATCATAACAATACGAGTAGTTAGCCAACCAATCTTCTGAAATATAATTATGGAATATAAGATACTTGACTGGGCTGCTGCCAATGAGTTGAGGAAAAAAGGGAAAGGAAAATTCCAATTAATGGTGGAATCAACTAAGGCTCAATTGTTCCAATTAAAAGATGGCACTTATTTGCTTATGCCAATAAACCCTTTCGGAAACTCTATCCATGTTATGGATAAGAATGTATTTGATAAATGGGTTTTAACCAACGAATTTCCAATAATTGAAGAAGCAACACAGTGGTATCATGATAACAAATTGCTCATTGACGATCTGTTGAAAAATAAAGAGAAATTAAAAAAAGATTTACTGAGTTATGTATATAAAGACAAGGACTACCATTCAATAGAAATAACTGATACTGTAATTGATGAAATCTTTGAGTATATCAAAACAAAAAGAAAATTGGACAATTTCAGACTGCATTTTATTGTTTTGGCGGGTGATTATTTAATGAAAGATCAGTCTGATATGAAATGGGGAGTGCTAAAAACCTGCCTGTTTGTAAATCCAATGTATTTGTTATCAATTATTAAAACAGATACTGAATTGAAGTACTATAATCTTGAAGCTGCTTTTTTTGGGAAGTGGGGTTATGCAGTAATGTTATATTACAAAAAAACCTTTAAGAGCGAATTTAGACCTGCTTCTGAACTGGAAGAGATTATTTTCTTATAGCCTTATCTTAGAGCGGTAATCGATCTATCTGTTATACTATGAATATAAAAATTAATCAAATAATTGAAAAGCATATTGAATTATATGTAAATAGAATTTCTTCTTTTTGGGAGGAGAATCCTCAAGTACCACTTGCGCTTAACGAGATCTACTTTAATTCTGAAAAATCTGTAGTTGATCTAATAAAGAAGGTTGAAATAAAGAATTTTTATGAGTTTAAATTACCTATCGGCCATAAGGCAAATCTTGGCGATCCTGATACACTAGGTTTAAAAAAACTGGAAATTCTTAATCCGATATCTTTTAAAGAGTATGATTTATTTGATCGAATAGAATGTAAAACGAAAGAGGAGGTTAATGAAAAGTACCCTACTGCCTATTTTCTGATTCATAAGAAGTATTCACGTATTATAGATGCAAAACTTATTTCATTATTGCCTGATTACAAAAAATGTAATAATGGAAACCGCAAGAGAGTAATTGATGATAATTTGTCTTTTGAATTAGACTGGAGAATATCAAGGGAGAGGGCGGCTTTTCCTAACATTGAATATGTATTTCCAGAGTTCGTAATTAACTTCAAAGGAGAAGAATATTATCAATGCTTGGATATTACCAATCTCGCATTTATCGGTGGTCTACAAAGTTTCAGTGTTTTTTACGGTATATGTATGCAATTTTATTATGATAGCTCCGGTGCAATTTACAAAGGAGAACTAAAAGAAGGACAACCAGTTGTCTATTTTGACAATAGTACCAATCTATATGTCATTTCCAATTCAAAAGGAAAAATTGTAAGCTGGAACAATTATATTTCTACAGTGATGAACCTGTTTTATATCCATTTTACAATTTTTGAAAAATGGTTGATTGATTCAATTTCGAAGGAAGTAAAACTTTCTTGAATTAGTTGGTATACCCGTTTATTCTTACTAACACCACGCTTTCGGGAATAATTTCGACGGTTTCGGGAATATTTTCATTTGCTGTTTTTTTTCAAAAACTTGTTGCAACTTTCTGTGGCAAAACATCCCAGATATCCCCAAACCTCTTTTTATGAAAAGCAAGTTCCTGTCTTTCCAAAATGGAACCACCTTCTACAAAATCCCAATTGATGATATCCTTTTCATTCAAGTAAAGGACGATTACTGTGCAATTATTACAGGCTCCTATTCCTGCTGGATGAAAATTACGATGCAACACCTCCTTGAGCTACTACCGGAGAATCAATTTTATCGGGTGCACCGCTTTTATACGGTTAACCTTAATCTGGTAACCGGCGTTGGGAAAAACTTTCTGCTGGTGCAGGATCAACGAATTCCTGTTAGCAGATCGCTATCCCCTGCCTTTAATGAACAGTTTATAAAGTCCTGCTGATTAGCTTCCTGAACGCTTCACGAACGGTTCACTGATGCTTCCAGAACGATGAAACAACAGTCAAACAACGAACAAAATTCGGTTCCTGATGACTGACTGGATAGATGAAAGTGCCCGAATGGACGGTGAAACTATGCCGAATGGTCTTGTCCTACACCCCAAACTGCTTCAAATGATGTTTCGCATGCTTGTACAGCATCTGTATCTGGCCCTCATAATTCAGCGGACCAAAGAAAGGATTCACAATCTCCTGTTCCGGATTCTCAGCAAAGGCCTGCTGAAACACTTCCAGGGCCCGCTTTAATTCAGTAATCGCAGTCTCCATGTTCGGATACCGCACCGGTGCAGGAGTTTCTGCCATAAGAGGATTCTTGACATTCTGTGGTAATGGATCCTCACTGAACAGAAAGGCTACCATCTGTGGCAACCGATTCTCAGGGCTTAACAACTTCACCGGTATCTTGCCCGCAGCTACCAACACCGCATCTGTCATGTGCTCCACCATCTGCTGGACATTCATCTGGCCCCAGGCAGGTGGGGTAGATGGGTCTAGTTCTGTGAGCAGACGTGGGAAATCTTCCAGGAGGAAGCTGAGCTTGGCTTCCATCCTAAGCCGCTTTGCGCTTTTCAATTTCGGCGCAGAGGGCATCAAAGATATCATCCACACTACCCTCGCCTTTCACCTCCACTACCTTGCCAAACTGGCGGTAATGATCAGCTACAGCTGAGGTCTTCTTATGATATTCTGCAATCCGCGCACGGATAATAGTTTCATTCACGTCATCTGTCCGGCCACTGGTCAACCCGCGGTTCAGCAAGCGCTTCACCAGCTCTTCTTCTGTCACTTCCAGGGCTAACACCACATTGATGGCTTCCCCACGCTGCTCCAGCAACTCATCCAGGGCAACTGACTGCGCCTGGGTACGCGGAAATCCATCAAACAGGAATCCTTTGGCCTCCGGGTTGTTGTCCAATGCCGACCGGATCATGCCTATTACCACTGCATCCGGTACCAACTCCCCGCGATCCATGAATCCCTTCGCCTCCAAACCTAAGGTGGTCTGATTCGCGATCTCGGATCTCAATAAATCACCGGTGGACAAATGTTTTAAACCATAACGGGCGATCAGTCTTTCTGACTGTGTACCCTTCCCACTGCCGGGAGGACCAAATAGAATTAAATTGAACATGTTGTTAAAAAACTCAGATGAATGTCAAATTTAAGGGTTGC
Source organism: Flavihumibacter sp. (assembly GCA_018993145.1). GTDB lineage: Bacteria > Bacteroidota > Bacteroidia > Chitinophagales > Chitinophagaceae > Flavihumibacter. The sequence continues at coordinate 2,642 of JAGKTB010000101.1, read as the reverse complement.
ACACTAAAAATTGTCCATTAAAACTGGATTAAGCTTGAATTTTGTCAACCTGCTGACAATCCAAACGAACCAGCCACCCGTAGCTTTGTTATATTAATATGCGAACTATGTATCTTAAATTCCTGTTGCTTGGCTGCCTGATCAGCTTCCAGTATTGCAGCTTTTCGCAAGCCAAAAAAGAAACCACTTCACAAAAAATATCTACCATGGATAGCTCCAAAAATCCCGTTTACTCCCGCAATTCCACTGATAAAGTGAATCTCAGTGAGGAGGAATGGAAGAAAATCCTTCCTGCCGATGTCTATTACATCGCGCGGCAAAAAGGAACCGAAAGACCTTTTACCAGTCCCTTTGAACACTCTAAAGATGTAGGTACCTATCATTGCGCCGCCTGTGGAAACCCTCTCTTCCAGAGTGATACCAAATTTGACAGCGGTTGCGGATGGCCAAGTTTCTATCAGCCGATCTCCAAAACCAGTATTATTTATACCCCTGATAATTCCCATGGTATGCGTCGCACAGAAGTGCAATGTGGTCGCTGTAAGGCGCACCTGGGACATGTTTTTGAAGATGGCCCCCCGCCAACTGGCCTGCGCTACTGCATTAATGGGGTAATCCTCGACTTCGCCAAAGCCAAAGAAGCCGAAAAATCCTACAATGAGAAGTCCGGTAAGCAGTAATAAGGACTAAGTGTTTTTTCCATTCGTCGGGTAAAAAAGTCAGCCTGGCGAGTAAATATGAACGATAGCCGAACTCATTCTTTTTACTCCGGATCCCGTTGCATCTTTACATCATGAAGCAGCAGTAATGAAATTGTCTCGGTTGTTACATTTGGACAAATTCTGGATCTGGATCACTAAACACTACTAAAAAAACAAAAAGCCCCTCTGGACGGGGGCTTTCTTGTTTATGGTTGGTTATTCCAGTTATTTCACTTCATCCAACTCCACTTTCACAGTCACTTCTACTTCCTTTCCTACTACCAGTCCGCCGGTTTCAGTTGCCCGATCCCACTTCAGATTGTAATCAAAACGATTGATCGTTGTGGTTGCCTTGAACCCTGCCTTACGGCCACGGCCACCCGCAATTACTCCTCCATGCGTTACCTGAAATGTTACTGGCTTGGTCACATCACGAATGGTCAGATTCCCAGTCAGCTCATATTTGTTATTACCAAGCGGCTTCATCGAAGTGCTTTCAAATTTCATGGTTGGAAACTTCTCCGCATTGAAGAAATCATCACTCTTCAGGTGACCATCCCGGCGCTCATTATCGGTATTGATAGAATTCACATCTACCGTAAAACTGATCTTCGCATCCGAAAAATCATCCTTGCTGTGCTCTACTGTTCCATCCCACATCTTAAAGGTACCCTCGGCCTCAGACACCACCATGTGATTCACGGAAAAGCGAACACTGGAATGTCCTTTGTCCAGCTTCCATTTGGTTTGCGCAGTTGCACTCATGCCCAGCGCCAGGGCTGCACCCATCATAAGCAGGTTTAATTTTCGCATATTAATTGGTTTTATTGGTTAAACACTAAGGTACACCTTTCATCAATTTCCAGATAAGGTTCCAACATTATCCTTTAATTTCCTTGTTCAAATTGAATCGCACATGACACACTGGAGAAAAATTGGACTGGCAGGAACCCTGCTGGTTGGTTCTGCTTTGGTAGCAACGGCGCAGAAAAAAACTGCTCAAAAAGCGCCGGCCCCCGCAGCTGCTGAAACTGTTTCACTCGACCAGTTCAAAAACTGGAAACCCCGGAATATCGGTCCGGCTGGTATGAGTGGTCGTATCACCGCCATCGACGCGGTAGTAGATGATCCCAACATTATTTACTTGGGCTCAGCATCCGGCGGGGTCTGGAAAACCATCAATGGCGGCCATGAATGGAAGCCTGTTTTTGATGAACAACCGAATATCAATATCGGGTCGATAGCTATCCAGCAATCAAATCCCAATATTGTTTGGGTGGGTACCGGCGAAGGCAATCCCCGCAACTCAATCAATATTGGCGAGGGCATTTACAAAACCATCGATGGGGGTAAAACCTGGAATCGCATGGGCCTGGAAAAAACCAGGAATATCCACCGGGTGCTGATTGATCCCAATAACCCCAACACCGTATATGCCGGGGTGATTGGCAACCCCTATGATTTTCACCCCGATCGCGGTGTGTTCAAAACTACCGATGGGGGCCAGTCCTGGAACAAGATTCTCTACACCAACGACAGCTCCGGGATCGCAGACATGATCATGGATCCCTCCAATCCCAATAAACTCTTCGCCGCCATGTGGCAGCATTACCGCACCCCCTGGAGTTTCATGAGTGGTGGTAGCGGCAGTGGCTTATACATGACCCTCGATGGAGGTAAAAACTGGAAAAAGCTGGGCAAGGAAAATGGCCTGCCGGAAGGTGATTATGGCCGGATTGGCTTAGCAATTGCACGCAACAATCCCAATGTCGTATATGCCCTGGTGGAAGCTACCAAAAACGGATTGTATAAAAGTGAAGATGGCGGTTACAACTGGAAACTCGTAAACAGCAATCCAAGCTGGGTGACCAACCGCCCTTTCTATTTCCAGGAAATCGCAGTAGATCCACTGAATGAAAACCGCGTTTGGCTGATCTACCA
>JAGKTB010000100.1:0-7655 GCA_018993145.1 Flavihumibacter sp. | reverse complement strand
CATGGGATGGATCTTTGGTATGTTCTCCATCCAGTATGAACTGGTCTCAAACCTAAGCATTCATGTTGATACCCTAACCGGACTCGGCGTGCTTTATCATATCTGGCCGGAAAATCAGTACCGTCGCTTCCTGGTCATTTCCGTGGTTCCGGTTTTACTCGCCTGGCTGGTTACTATCTTTTTCATGGGTCCCGAAAAAACATTCTACTGGAACCTGATTGCTCCTGCTACCTGGTTTTTACTGGCTGCCACCTATTCCATGTCCCTGCTTTACAAGCGTTCCTTCTACCATGAAAACGCCCATTACCTGAGCAAATTCCTGTTCATCGGAGGCTTTCTCTTTTACAATTTTGTATACCTCATAATCGAAGGCTGTTACATCGTGTTTGCACAATCCGGTGGCGCCGAAGATGCCTGGCATATCAACTTCTGGAGTTATTTTATCTTCCGCCTGATGCTGCTGGCCGGGATCCTTTCCTGGTTTTATCATCCCCGGGTATCCAATAACCAGATGGCCTTTAATAAATAAGATCCTCCAACGCTGCCCTCAATTCACCCAATGCATGCTGATCACCGGCAGTTGTTGCCTGCTGCATGCCTTCCTGGTACACCCGGATGGCCTCCTCCGTATTGCCGGTTCTTTCCAGCAACTTGCCTAAATGGTAATAGGTTCCCACATAGCCAGGGTTGGCAGCCAGCAATTCCTGGAATACAACCCTTGCCTGCTCTTCCTCTCCCAGTTTTATATATTCCAATCCCAATGCATGCTGCAAAAAGGAATCAGTTGGACTGGCAGCCAGGTAGGCTTTCAATTGCTGAATGCGATCCATATAGAATTAATAAATTTTTTATCCGTAAAAGCTTTGCTGCAAAACTAACAAACGTATATTTGTGTTAAGTAGTTGCATAAACAACTTTTAATCTTTACGAAACGAGCGCTGTATGAAAATTCTAGTTTGTATTAGTAAGACGCCGGACACTACGGCAAAAATAGCCTTCACTGACAATAACACGAAATTCGCCACAGAGGGTGTGCAGTGGATCATCAACCCCTATGATGAATGGTATGCCCTAGTGCGCGCTATCGAATTAAAGGAAAAAGATCCCACCACTGTTTTACACCTGGTAAATGTTGGTGGTGCAGAAAATGATGCCATCATCCGTAAAGCACTTGCCCTGGGTGGTGATGAAGCCATTCGCGTTAACCTGGAAAGCCAGGATAGCTTTACCATCGCCAGCCAGATTGCACAGGTTGCAAAAGATGGAGGATACGACCTGGTATTCACAGGTAAGGAAACCATCGATTACAATGGTTCTTCGATTGGAGGGATGGTTGCCGAATTGCTTGACTGGCCCTATGTTTCCCTGGCTACCAAACTTGAACTGAATGGCAGCAATGCCAGCCTCACCCGCGAAATTGAAGGCGGCGAAGAAACTGTGGAAGCCTCCCTGCCCCTGGTGGTGAGTGCACAAAAAGGCATGGCAGAACAGCGCATTCCGAATATGAAGGGTATTATGGGTGCCAGAACCAAACCCCTGAAAGTAGTGGAGCCTGTTGCTGTTGAAGCCCTGACTTCCATCGCCGGATTTGAACTTCCTCCAGCAAAAGCCGGAGTGAAACTGGTTCCTGCCGACAACCCGGAAGAACTGGTAAGATTGCTTCACGAAGAGGCCAAGGTTATCTAATTTTTTGCACCCACTTTTAAAAACGATTCTATGTCAGTACTTGTATACATCGATCATACAGATGGAGAAATAAAAAAATCATCCCTGGAAGCTGCCAGCTATGGCGCTCAACTCGCCAGCCAGCTGGGTGTTGCTGCACACGGACTGGTATTAGGCACCCTGAACGCAGACCTGCCTGCCCTCGGCAAACAGGGACTTCAGAAAGTTCACCAGGTGAAAAACGATTCCCTCAACCAGTTTGATCCCGGTCAGCAGGCTGCTATGGTGGCGGAAGCTGTTACCAGCCTCGGAGCAACAGTTGTGGTGGTATCTAATAATGTAACTGGTAAAGCACTCGGTCCACGTTTATCAGCCAGGCTCAAAGCCGGACTGGTAGCTGGCGCAGTAGCACTGCCCGATACCAGCAATGGTTTTGTAGTGAAGAAAGCTGTATTCAGTGGAAAGGCCTTTGCCCAGATTGCAGTTAGTTCTCCCATCAAAATAATTGCCCTTACCCCCAATGCCTTCTCAGTTACGAATGGCGATGGCAGTGCAGAAGTGGCAGACATCAACTTAACTGTACCGGCAGCTAAAATCAAAGTAACCGGCACCAATAAAATTAAAGGTCAGATCCCACTAAGTGAAGCAGAACTCGTAGTGAGTGGCGGTCGTGGTTTGAAAGGCCCCGAAAACTGGGGTATGATTGAAGAACTTGCCGATCTGTTGGGAGCAGCAACTGCCTGTAGCAGACCGGTGGCTGATTCACACTGGCGCCCGCACCATGAGCACGTGGGACAAACAGGCGGCGCAGTTGCACCGAATCTGTATTTCGCGGTAGGTATTTCTGGTGCCATCCAGCACCTGGCCGGTGTTAACCGAAGCAAGGTGATTGTCGTGATCAATAAGGATCCCGAAGCTCCTTTCTTCAAAGCAGCCGATTATGGAATCGTGGGAGATGCCTTTGAAGTAATGCCCAAAATCATTGATTCCGTTAAAAAACTCAAGGGAAAATAAGATTGCTTGAATGTTTAAGGAAGGTTGATAATTGAGAGGGTAAATCCCTCTCAATTTTTTATTAAAAACACGTAGTTTCGTGCCTTCATATGAGGAAGATAGAACTGGAAATAGTTGCCCTGTCCCACAGCATTACCCAAACGCATTCCTATGCAGTGGTACTGGGTGAGGTAAATGGATTGCGCAGATTGCCTATCGTGATCGGTGGTTTTGAAGCCCAGGCGATTGCCGTGGCTTTGGAAAAAATGCAGCCGAGCCGTCCGCTTACCCATGACCTGATGAAAAACTTTATGAGTGCCTTTAATGTGGAACTCACTGAAATCATCATCAGTGATCTTCAGGAAGGCATCTTTTATTCCAAGCTTGTCTGCGTTGGAGAACACGATACTGTTGAAATAGATTCCCGCACCTCAGATGCCCTGGCCCTGGCCGTGCGATTTGGATGTCCTATTTATACCTATGAAAACATCCTCGAAAATGCGGGCATCCTGATGGAAGACACTTCCGGCAAAAAGAAAAAGCAGGTAGCTGCTCCGGAGAGAGAAGAATCCGCGCACGAGGATCTGAAAACCCTCAGCATTGAGGAGTTACATACCCTCCTGAATGAAGTACTCGAGCAGGAAGATTATATCCGCGCCATCGCTATCCGCGATGAAATCAACAGCAGGAAAAAATAAATACCAAAACACCTGTTTTGATAGTCTTCCCCAATGCAAAGATCAATCTTGGTTTACAGGTTACTGGTAAACGTGCAGATGGCTATCACAACCTTTGTACTGTCTTTTATCCCATCCAGCTCGCAGATATGCTGGAAGCCGTAAGGGCAGATGAGTTCAGCTTTCAATCCAGTGGTCTTCCTATTGATGGAAATCCTGATAGCAATCTTTGTATCCGAGCCTGGAAACGCATGCAGCAGGAATACAACCTGCCTCCCATTTCTCTCTACCTGCATAAGATCATTCCCATGGGAGCCGGACTCGGTGGTGGTTCTTCAGATGGCGCCTTCACCCTCAGTTTAATCAACCAATTATTTAAGCTGGATTGTCCGGATGAGCAGCTCAAAGCCTTTGCTCTCGAACTCGGTAGCGACTGTCCTTTTTTCTTATTGAACAAACCTGCGAAGGCAACTGGTCGAGGTGAAGAATTGGTGCCGACTGAGCTGCCCCAACTAAAAGGCAAAACCATTCTGCTCGCCAATTCCGGTATTCATATAACAACCGGCTGGGCATTTGGACAACTGGATCTGACAAAACCAGCTCCACCTTTTCCTGATCTGTCAATCCTACCACTGGATCAATGGAAGAATTACCTGCTGAATGATTTTGAACCGGTAGTATTTCAGCAGCACCCGGAGATTGCAGCCATCCGGGAGAAGTTTTATGCTATGGGTGCACTGTATGCTGCCATGACCGGCACCGGCTCTACTGTCTATGGAATTTTTGATACTGCTCCGGCTGACTGGAAACAGCAGTTTCCCTCGCAGTACACGCTGCTTGAATCAAAATAATTGGCTATCTTGCCACTGCTAATGCGATCCCAAAAACACATACCAGCCTTTTTGGCCTTTAACCTGGATTTCCTCAATCATTGAAGGAATTGATCGATTCTACATGGGCGTAGTATGCCCTCTCCTTTTTAATCCATCTTTTTTAACTCTTCTAATACAAGACTCATGTCAGTTGCTGTAACTGCGCTGTCTGAAAAGACGCAGTATTATCTCGATTTGGAATCCAAATATGGAGCACATAATTATCATCCCCTTCCGGTAGTATTATCCAAAGGTTCCGGTGTTTTTCTCTGGGATGTGGATGGAAAACGTTATTATGATTTTCTGAGTGGCTATAGTGCCGTTAACCAGGGACATTGCCATCCAAAGATCATCCAGGCCCTGATCGACCAGGCACAGGACCTCACACTCACTTCCCGGGCTTTTCATAACAACCTGCTGGGTGAATACGAACAATACATCACCCAACTCTTCGGCTACGATAAAGTGTTGCCTATGAACACCGGAGTGGAAGGCGGTGAAACAGCCATCAAGCTGGCGCGCAGATGGGCCTATGTAAAAAAAGGCGTGGCAGAAAACAAAGCACGGATCGTATTTGCGGAAAATAATTTCTGGGGAAGAACGCTGGCGGCCATTTCCTCCTCTACCGACCCCAGCAGCTATCATCAGTTTGGTCCCTTTATGCCGGGATTTGACCTGGTTCCTTATAACGACCTGCCGGCACTGGAGAAAGCTTTGCAACACCCCGATGTAGCTGCCTTTATGGTAGAACCCATCCAGGGAGAAGCAGGTGTAGTAGTACCGGATGAAGGTTATCTTACTAGCGTTCGCGAACTCTGTACCCGCTACAATGTGTTGTTTATCGCGGATGAAATTCAAACCGGACTGGCCCGCACAGGAAAGATGCTGGCCTGTGATCATGAAAATGTGCGCCCCGATATCCTGATTTTAGGAAAAGCCCTGAGTGGAGGTGTATTGCCGGTAAGTGCAGTTTTGGCGGATGATTTCATCATGAACAATATTCATCCGGGTGAGCATGGCTCTACCTATGGTGGTAACCCTCTGGCCTGTAAAGTGGCGATGGCTGCCCTGCAGGTGTTAGTAGAAGAGAAACTGGCCGATCGTGCGGAAGAGATGGGTGCCTTATTGAGAATGGAACTTGCCAAACTGGATTCTCCCTATATCGGTACCATTCGCGGAAAAGGATTATTAAATGCAATTGTGATCAAACATTCCAATCCGGATGCTGCCTGGCAACTCTGTCTTTTGCTGAAGGATGCCGGCTTACTGGCCAAGCCAACACATGGAGATAAAATCCGATTTGCGCCGCCATTGATTATTACAAAGGAACAACTGCTGGAATGTGTTGGTATTATAGACAGTTGTCTGAAACAATTATAAGTTAGTCCCTAACGAACAAAAGCCCTTCGGGGCTTTTATTTTTGACTCAGGTCCATTTTAGGAACAAAGGCCATCACCAGTTGCAGGACAGCAGCAATAATGTAAATGAAAAAAGCAGGTTGCCGGTCGGGACAATCACCTGCATGACAGGTACTCAGCAAGATGAAATTGCGGAAAGCCCAGGCCAGGTTAAAGCCGGAGAAAAAGAAATTGACCCGCTTGGCCCACACTTTAGGTATCAGGAACAGGAAAAAAGCGATTGCACTCATAAATACATTCACCAATCCCGGTTTCCCGTAACGTGTTCCCTCAGTAGCAAAGCCCGAAATGGTAATCTCCGTGTCCGGAATCTTTACCCAGGTTACAAAACAACTGGCAATCACCACCAATGCCAGAAAAGCTCCAATCTGATTCGCGTATTTCATGTGTGCGAAATTAGCGTACCTTTTTGAAGAACTAATAAATTGTATTATTTCAAAATAACGTTTATGAATGTCCCTTTATGACATTCTATTGTCTCTGCCAGCAACCCAATTGACTTTTATCTTTGCTTTGCCAAATGAGAAAGATTGTTTTCATCATACCACCTGCAGTTGAACTGCTGGACCTGGCGGGACCCATGCAGGTCTTCTCCGAAGCTAACTTCCATGGACTTGAGGTACAGTTGGAAAATTATTCAATTCAACCCAATACCGCCAGTTCAGTCGGACTTCCATTTGGAGAATTGCAACTGTACAATAAGGCAAAGCTGCAAGCAGGTGATTTTATTTTTATACCGGGCGTACGTTTTGAAAACATAAAAGCCATTATCACCGGAGAGAAAGAATTTTTCCATTGGCTAAAGGAAGCTGCCCAGCGTACAATAAACATCTGCTCCGTCTGCAATGCTGCCTTTTTTCTGGGAGAAGCGGGATTGCTCAACAATAGAGAATGTACCACTCATTGGCGAAGAGCAGAAGCCCTTCAAATACAATACCCCAAATCCAGGGTATTAAATGATGTATTGTTTGTAAAAAGCGACAGGATTTACACAAGCGCCGGCATTAGCGCAGGTATCGATCTTGCACTCTCCATACTGGAAGAACTTACTGATCCATTTTTTGTCAATAAGGTAGCACGCGGACTGGTTGTCTATTATCGCAGAAGCCATCAACACACTCAGCAGAATATTTACCTGGACTACCGGAATCATATCAATCCAAAGGTCCACCAGGTGCAGGATTATTTAGTTGAAAATTTAGGATGTGAATTTTCCCTTGAAAAACTGGCAGCGCTGGTGAATACAAGTCCCAGAAACCTGAGCAGGATATTTAAGGAAGCCACTGCAATTACGATTGGAGATTATCTGACCAAACTTCGCATCGAAAAAGCAAAAACACTGAAAAACAATCCCGACTATACAATTGATCATATCGCAGCAGAATGTGGTTTTAAGTCGCCACGTCAATTACAAAGAATTTTAAAAACTTCTGCATAAAAATTAACCTACTTGAAGACAACTACTTTACTCAGTATAGCGCTGCTTTTTCTGCTGGCAGGATTTCAGCAAAAAAAGGATCCACCCAAATGGGCACTCAAAGCTACCTACCATGAAAGTTGCAGCTGCAATGCACCCTGCCCCTGTCCATTCGGACTACCTATGACCAACTCCTTCTGTAAGCTGAACAGTTTAGTGGAGATTCACGAAGGGCACTACAATAACATCAACCTGGCAGGAGTTCGGGTGATCCTGAGCGGATCCGCGGGTCAATGGGGAGAATACTATTTTGATGAATCAACCACCACTGAACAGCAACAGGCAGTAGAAACCATTCTGAAAACAGTTGGCATAACGGGATTTACTACTATCCTGAATAGCAAACGAACCCATATCAGCTTTGAGAAAAAGGACGACAAACTGAGTTTTTCAACTTCCAATATCAAGGTTGAAATGACCATGGTGAAAGGAAATAATAACCAACCGGTTATCGTACAAAATTTAAAAGGGAAACTGTTTGAAAATTATATCCCTTATCTGTCTCACACCAATATCCGATTCTTTTCAGATACCACGTATAATTTTTCCTTT
>JAGKTB010000456.1:0-3065 GCA_018993145.1 Flavihumibacter sp. | reverse complement strand
TTTGCACTATCCGGCAATACCAGGTTAATAATCGAAATGTATTTGAATTAAGTTCAAAGTACGCAAAAGCCTCCGGCAGGCATATTCTTTATTTTCATGGTGGTGCTTATATTAGCGGTTTCCTTTCTTTTCATTGGAAATTTCTGGCCCGGCTGGTAGAAAAAACAGGCTGTACCATAACTGCTCCGGATTATCCATTGGCTCCGGAATATACCTACAAAGAATCCTTTGCAATGGCAGAATGGATTTACAACAAACTACTCCATACGCATGCTCCAAGTGACTTGATATTGATGGGGGATTCAGCTGGTGGAGGGTTTGCGCTGGCACTTGCTCAAAAAATTCAATCAGATTCTCTTCCCCAACCTGATCAGATCATTTTGCTTTCACCCTGGTTAGATATAACGCTAAGCAATCCTCAACTCAAAGAATTTAAGGGTGTTGAACCTTTTTTAGGTATTGAAGGGCTTAGGACCGTCGGAAAGCTATATGCCGGAGATACACCTCCGGATCATTACCTGCTTAGTCCGGTTTATGGATCTTTTGAGGGATTGGCATCCATTTCAGTTTTTATAGGCACCAACGATATTCTCCTGGCAGATGCCAGAAAACTGAAGATTCAATTAGACTCCCTGGGAATTGAATACAATTTCTTTGAAATTGAAGAAATGCCACATGCCTGGATGTTTATGAATTTCCCCGAATCGAAAAAAGCACTGCAGCAGATACTTGAACTTATTAATAAAACACCCAATAATCATAGGCCAGGCTGACCGGCATCATAGCCAAATAGTAATATAGAAAGTAGTTTTCCAGTAAGATGGATTGGTTATGAAGCTATTATTGTTGCTACTAGGCTGTTTGAGCCATCTTAGTTTTTACGGTCAAACTGCTAAGGAGATAGTTCAGGCAGCAGATGCTAAGATGCGGGGTACTACTTCCCAGGCTCAGATCACCATACAAACCATCCGGCCCAGCTGGTCGCGCGAAATGACCGTTTCAACCTGGGTCAAGGGCAGGGATTTAGCCATGATCCTGGTTCAAGCACCCGTTAAAGACAAAGGCATCGTTTACCTGAAAAGAAAAAAAGAAGTCTGGAACTGGTTGCCCGCCCTGGAAAAAATTATCAAACTGCCCCCTTCCATGATGAGCCAGTCGTGGATGGGCACTGATTTTACCAATGACGACTTGGTTAAGGAATCTTCCATAGTCGAAGATTACAACCACAGTATAGTGGGAGATACGGTCATTGATAAACGCACTTGTTACCTCATTCAAATGATACCGAAACCGGAAGCTGCTGTTGTTTGGGGTAAATTATTGGTTTGTATTGATAAAACCGATTACCTGGAATTGCATACCCGTTTTTATGACGAAGACGGAAGCCTGGTTAATGCCATGAATGCATCCGACATCAAACTAATGGATGGTCGGCTCATTCCAACCCGGTTTGAAATGCTGCCAATGGATAAACCCGGTCAAAAAACAATCATGATCTATAAAGTAATCCAGTATGACCGCAAGATAGACGACGCTTTTTTTACAACTGAAAAAATGAAAAAGCTTACACAGTAAACGATGTGGATTATCAAACTGGCATGGAAAAATTTGTGGCGCAACCGAAGCAGAACCCTGATCTCGGTGGCTGCTGTTTTTTTTGCTGTTCTACTTTCCACTATCGCAGAAAGTTTGAAACAAGGAGTATTTGAAAACCTGGTTAAAAACGTAGTGAGTTTTTACACAGGTTATATCCAGGTACATAAAATGGGATACCAACAGGAACAAATACTCGATAATAGTTTTGAAGATGAAAGCAGGATAAAAGATGCCATCAAATCCTCAAATAATATCCGGGTGCTTGCTCCGCGCCTGGAAGGTTTCGCCCTGGCCTCTTCAGAGGCACTTACTAAAGGTTGTCTTATTATTGGAGTTGATCCGGCTCTTGAAAATGATATTACTGGTTTAAAAGCGCGCCTTGTAACTGGTATATACCTTAACAACAGGGATACAGGGGTTATGGTTTCGGAGGGATTGGCAAAACGACTTAAAATTTCTCTGCAGGATACAGTGGTTTTGATTGGTCAGGGATACCATGGAGCAACTGCAGCAGGAAAATACCCGGTTAAAGGCTTACTCAGGTTTGGATCTCCGCAACTGAATGATAAATTACTTTACATGCCCCTGCCAGTTGCGCAGGAGTTTTTCAGTGCACAACAGTTCATTACCTCATATGTACTTTCACTTCACTCAGACAAAGATCTCAACCGAACCGCAAAGCAGGTTAACAAACAAATCGGTGATCAATATGAAGTGATGACCTGGGAAGAATTAATGCCCGATATCAAACAACATATCCAGACCGATTCCAATAACATGAAAGTGGTACAAGGGGTGTTGTATTTGCTCATCTTTTTTGGCATTTTCAGTACACTGCTCATGATGATGCTGGAAAGAAAGTTTGAAATGGGTATGCTGGTTGCCATCGGTATGAAAAAATTAAAATTGGTTCAACTTTTTTTAACGGAGTCTGTTTTGACCGTTTTAATTGGATGTATAGCAGGTTTAATTGCCAGCATCCCGCTGGTGTATTACCTAAAAAAATACCCCATCAAAATAGGTGGAGAAACAGCCAAAGCCTATGAGCGATTTGGTTTCGAAGCCATTTTTCCAACTTCTACCAGTTCCTCCATTTTTCTGAGCCAGGCACTGGTGGTTTTGATCATTGGACTTGTTTTATCACTGTATCCTGTTTATAAAGTAATTCGGCTTAACCCCGTAACTGCCATGAAAAAATAACTACCTATGATCTTCCTACTGGCATGGAGAAATAGCTGGCGTAACAAAGCAAGAAGCATTGTTATCATGCTTTCTGTTGCCATCGGTATTTTTGCCGGTATGGGAGTGCTTGCCTTGTATAAAGGCATGATGAAAAGCAGGATCAGAACCGTAATTGATTCAGAAGTGGGCCATCTCCAGATTCAACATCCGGAATTTAAAAATGATTATCACCCTTCTTATGTGCTTCCTGATGGCAATCTCCTGCTCAACAGGATTCGGACCCTTCC
>JAGKTB010000099.1:0-5937 GCA_018993145.1 Flavihumibacter sp. | reverse complement strand
TTATATAGCCTGCATCCGGGAGGCATTGCATACAATAGGAATAGATTCCATCCGCACGAATGGGAATCTCCCTGCTGTGTTCGCAGGTTTTGTTGCCGGATACCAATGGAATAAAATAATCCGTGATCTGTGATTCGCAGTATTCTCCTGGCGGTAGTCCGCTCGTAGCGCATACTTTTCGGATATCACAATCAGCGGGCTGTGTAAACCAGTCCTGGTCAGAATCATAATCGATGGTGTTAAAGAGCCGGAATAGCAGGGGAGTAGCAGTTTCTGCTCCACTGAGGGAAGCGGCGGATTCACCCGAAAAATTACCTACCCAAACCCCAATCGTATATCGCTGGTTATAACCGATGCTCCAGGCATCCCGACGGCCATAGGAGGTTCCGGTTTTCCAGGCAATTTTGGGCATTTTCTCTGTGCTCTGCCAGCTTAACGGAAAATCGGGTCGGTTTACCTTGCTTAAAACCTGGTTGATCATATAAGCCGAAGCAGTAGAAAATACAGTTTGTTGCAAGTGATTGGTGTCGATTGTGGTGAATTGGAGAGGGCGATACATTCCTCCCCGTGCGAAGCTGCTGAACAGGGAAGTCAATTCTTCCAGGCTGGTTCCGCAACCTCCCAGCACCATGGATAATCCCAGTTTTCCCCGGTCTTTTTTGATCTGCTGAAAGCCAATGCCGGAAAGGGTTTCAATCAGTTTGTCTTTGCCCAGCGATGCCAGCGTACGAACCGCCGGAATATTGAGGCTGTGATCCAACGCGTATTCCATGCTTACTGCTCCATTGAACTGACGATCAAAATTTTCAGGCGCATATCCTTCATAGTTAGTGGCTACATCAGACAATATGGTCTTAGGTGTCAGGAGTCCGGCATCGATCGCCAACCCATATACCAGCGGTTTTAAGGTACTGCCTGGCTGGCGGATGGCAGCAGCCCCGTTAACCTGGCCTCCGTCTGATACGTCTTTAAAATCAGCCGATCCCAGGTAACTGATGACCTTCCCACTGGCATTTTCCACTACAATAACAGCTGCATTGCGAATGGTTTGATACCGAAGGGGCCGGATATAATCAGCCACCAGTTTCTCCACTTGTAATTGAGTGTTTAAATCGATGGCGGTTGGAATGGAGATGGCGCCTGACTTCCGTAATTTGTACGAGAGATGCGGGATGAATCGCGGAGCCGAATGCCGGTAAGCAGTGAGCGGTTCTTCGATGGCGTCCCGGATATCGTTTTCAGGGAAGATGCCGTTTTGCCGGAATTGTTCCAGCCATCGGTTACGTTCTCTTACAATTCGATCATTGTGTTTGCCCATAACCAGGGAATTGGGACGGTTAGGGATCACGGACAGAGCCATGATTTCTGCCAGGGATAAATGATCGGGATTTTTCTCAAAATACAGGACCGATGCAGATTTTACGCCTTCAATATTACCACCATAAGGCACGAGGTTCAGATAGAGTTGCAGAATCTCTTTTTTGCTGTACCGAATCTCCAGTTGCACTGCCCGAAAACTTTCGGTTATCTTCTTCCACCAGGTTCTCCTGCCAGGTTCCAGGGCCCTTGCTACCTGCATCGTAATGGTGGAAGCGCCGGAAGTTCTTTTGCCTTTTATGAGATTATTCCACCCTGCTCTGATAACGGCAACCGGATTCACTCCCGGATGATAGTAAAACCAGCGATCTTCTTTTTCAAGGATCGCTTTTTGCAGCAAAGGAGAAATTTCGGTAAGCTCTGTTTTCATCCGCCATTTCTGATCGGAGGTTAAAAATGCATGCACCACCCTGCCTTTGTTGTCCTTCATAACTGCTGACCATTCCGGTTCATCTGGCAGGGGAAACAGAAGCTGTAACAGTAAAAAAAATAATCCCGCTCCCAGTAGGAGGAGGACTGTTTTTTTGATTCGATTGGAAAACTTCAAGGTACTTGATTGCTTTAACAAACTTACTGGTTTCCGATATTTTGATTTCGTTAAACTAGTGAATACATTTGGTAACAATTCCAACCTACTATGTTTTCCCTGAAACGAATCTCCTTTTACCTTATCCTGTTTTTCTCCTTCCTTGCCTGTAACCGAAAAGCAGTAGTACTTGAATATACCAATGCCGAAAAAGAAGTGATGCCATTGCAGAACCTGGTATTCCGGTTCAATCATCCCATCGTTTCTGACAGTTTGCTGAATCGATGGGATTCTACGGAGTATGTGCAGTTTGAACCGGCAATTCGGGGCAAATTCCGGTGGGAACAATCCAATCTGCTGGTCTTTTCTCCCGCAGCTCCTTTGCTGCCGGCAACAAATTATACCGCGCGACTTACCTCCGCTATTTTGAATGGATCTGCATTTAATCAGATAGAAAACGGCGATAAACTTCAATTCAGTACACCGCTACTCAACCTGGATGAAATAAATGCTTCCTGGGTGTTGACGGAAGAAGGCAGTACAAATCCGGTTCCGCAACTGGATCTTTACTTTAATTATAAACTGGATCCTTCCCGGCTGAAAGAACAACTTCGCATATTAAAAGGAGAAACAGCTATACCTTATTCATTGCTGACGGTGGGTATAGATTCCAAAATGACCCTGCGTCTGCAAGGACTAAAAGCAGAAGATAAGGACCTTTCTCTGGACCTGGTACTGGAGAAGGGGCTTACCCCGGATGGAGGGAAACAGGGATTGAAAGAAGCAGTTAAACAGCCGGTGGTGCTGGCCTCCCCATTTGTGCTTACCATCAATGGCGTGCAACCCGAACACGATGGAACTACCGGCCGCATACTGGTAAGAACCAGCCAGCAGGTGGTGGAAGCGGGGTTGAAAAACTTTATTACCCTGGATCCCACTGTTGCTTTCCAGGTGCAACTCATGGAAGATGGGTTTATGATCAGCAGTGATGCATTTGACTCCGAAAAATCGTATCAACTGGAAATTAAAAAAGGACTGAAAGGGGTATTAGGCGGACAACTGAAAGAAGAACAAACCGAATCAATTGCTTTTGGAGCCCTGGAGCCATCCATTCGTTTTATGAACGGGAAAGCCAGTTATTTATCGGCCGAAGGAGCACGCAATATCGAGATCAAAATAGTGAATGTGCCGAAAGTGAAACTGGTCGTTTCCAAAATATATGAATCCAATCTGCTCGCTGCGAATCGCTATGGCTATTATCCAAAAGAATCAAATGGAGTAGGTGATTATGATGAATATTATTATGATGGCGAAGGCGATTTTACGCTTGGAGATGTGATCTATGAGAAAGAAATTGATACCCGTTCGTTACCGCGTGTTGGCAGTTCTCAATTACTTGAATTTAACCTGGAGGATCGGCTGCCGGAACTGAAGGGTGCCTATCATATCAAGGTTCGATCCATGGATGATTACTGGGTGAGTGACAATCGTATGATTTCACTTTCCGATATCGGGTTGATTGTGAAAGAAGGACAGGAGAAGATTTTTGTATTTACCAATTCCATTGCATCAGCAACCGCCCTGACAGGCGTGAACCTGGTAGCTTACGGGGCCAATAACCAGGTATTGGGTATGGGTACCACCAATTCAGAAGGGGTTGCAGAAATCAATTATGCCCGTAAGGAACAGGCTGGTTTTCGTCCGGCTATGATTATTGCAAAAACCGCTACTGACTTCAACTACCTGCTCTTTGGTAATACCCGTGTCAATACCTCGCGTTTTGAAGTAGGTGGAAAGCAGCTGAATGCAACCGGACTTGATGCGTTTGTTTATACAGAGCGGGGAATTTATCGCCCCGGTGAACAGGTGCATTTCGCTGCTATTGTGCGCGACTATAACTGGAAACCGGTTGCTGATCTACCGATTAAGGGCAAAGTGTTATTTCCTACAGGAAAGGAAATGAAGAGTTTCCGAAAAACACTTAATAAAGAAGGTAGTGCCGACGGTAGTATTGATATTCCTGTTGCTGCTCTAACGGGTACGTATATACTGGAATTATACAGTGGGAATGATGTGTTGCTGACCAGTCTGCCCATCCAGGTGGAAGAGTTTGTACCAGATCGTATCAAGGTACAAACCAGCCTGGATAAAAAAGACCTCAAGCCCGGTGAAACAGCCACCCTGGCATTGGAGGCACAGAATTTTTTTGGTCCGCCTGCCGCGAACAGAAACTATGAAACCGAAATTCAGGTTAAGCAAGTCCTTTTCTCTCCTAAAAAATATGGTAGCTACCAGTTTGCACTAACCAACCAGCAAAGCTTCTTTGACAAAAAGCTGGAAGAGGGACAAACTGATGCGGAGGGCAGAGCCCGTATTTCCTATACGGTTCCTGCTCTGTATAAGATGATCGGATTATTGCAGGCGAAATTCTTTACTACTGTTTTTGATGAAACCGGCCGACCGGTGAGCAGGATGGTGCAGGCGGATATCAGTACGCAGGACGCTTTCCTTGGAATTGGCGACAATGGATATGATTATTTTCCACTGAACCAGGCCGTGAAGTTTCCACTGATCGCATTGAATAAGGCAGAGCAGGTAGTAACAGGTCAGAAAGCAACGGTGGAAGTAATCAAACATGAATACCGGACCGTATTAAGCAAAAGTGGATCCTATTTCCGGTATGAAAGCCAGAAAGAGGAAAAGATCCTTGCCAGCAGCACGGTAACCATCTCCGGAGAGAACTCATCCTATAGTTTTATACCCAGGTCTCCGGGTAATTATGAACTTCGTTTAAGCCTTCCCGGTAGTACTACTTATGTTAGCAGAACTTTTTACAGTTATGGACATTGGGGGGGTGATTATACTTCTTTCGAAGTAAATACGGATGGCAATATTGACATTGAAACCGATAAGGAAATGTATAACCCTGGAGAAGAGGTGAAGCTCCTGTTTAAAACACCATTCAGCGGTCGTTTGCTGGTTACAATGGAGCAGGACAAGTTGCTGAGCTACCAATACCTGAATGTGGAGAAGCGCAGCGCTACACTTACCTTGCCAATAAGCGAAGCTCATTTGCCGAATGTATACATCACAGCTACCCTTATCAAAACACATACGGTAAGTGATCTTCCTCTGACAGTTGCTCATGGATTTAAAGGGGTAACGGTAAGGGATAAACGCCGTTCTATTCCGGTGGAGATCCTGGCTGAAGCATCGAGTCGGTCTAAGAAAACCCAGCAGGTACGGGTAAAAGCAGTACCGGGTTCGATGGTTACTTTAGCTGCCGTGGATAATGGCGTGCTGCAGGTAACGGATTATAAAACTCCGGATCCATACGGCTATTTTTATGCGGACAGAGCCCTTGGTGTAAATGCCTTTGATTTGTATCCGCTGCTGTTTCCGGAATTGAAAGCGACCCGAAGCAGTACTGGTGGGGATGGTGAGCTGAGAATGGACCAGCGGGTAAATCCTATGCCGAATAAACGGGTAAAGATTTTATCGTACTGGAGCGGATTGGTAAGCACCGGTAGTAATGGCGAAGCTTCGTTCAATGTTGAGATACCTGCCTTTTCGGGAGAGGTTCGGTTGATGGCAGTAGCGCATGCAGGCAACCGGTTCGGTTCTGTCGAAAAAACAATGAAAATTGCGGATCCTGTTGTCATTAGTACTGCCTTGCCAAGGTTTATGAGTCCGGGTGACAGTATTGAAATACCTGTAACGCTTAGTAATACAACTGCCAAATCAATGACGGGCACTGCCACCATCAAAGTCAGCGGCTCAATAACAGCCTCCGGAGTTGCAGAACAACCAGTTACGATTGATGCCAACTCGGAACAACGACTTGTATTTACAGCGGCCGCAAACCAGTCTATCGGCAACGGACAGGTGAAAATTGATGTGAAAGCAGGAGGTGCGATTTATTCGGAAGAAGTAGATATTACGGTTCGACCTGCTTCCACCTTGCAGAAAAGAACCGGATCTGGAGCTGTTAAGGCAAATGGTTCTGTAAATCTAAACATTGGTGATCCTGATTT
>JAGKTB010000098.1:0-3816 GCA_018993145.1 Flavihumibacter sp. | reverse complement strand
TTGTACCCAAACAGTTAAAGGTAAACCGCCTGCTGCTTGATGGGGAGGAATGGAATACTATCCGCTATAATGTGAGCCGTAATCCGGTAATCCGGATCTTTTTTTCAGAGCCGGTACTCCCATCCAGTATAACTAATGCAGTTAATCTCACTAATAAAGCAGGCCAGGCAATTGCCGCCAATGTAGTGCTTGAACAAAAGGATTCGGTCCTAAAAATCCAGCCAACCGGCAACCTGGACTTCCTGACTTTCCACCGGCTTCAACTGGTAACAACATTGAAATCTGCATCCGGAGGTAATTTTATTTCAACCGTAGATCAGCAGTTTGTAACCAGGATTGATTCCTCTTCCAAATTTCCTGCGCTCACGGATGATGCACTGCTAACCAAAGTTCAGGAACAAACCTTCCGGTATTTCTGGGATTTTGGTCATCCCGTTAGTGGCATGGCCAGGGAAAGAAACAGTTCCGGCGATCTGGTAACCAGCGGTGGCACCGGCTTTGGCATTATGGCCCTGCTGGTTGGTATTGAACGCGGATTTATAACACGCCAACAAGGGTTGGAAAGACTCCAGACAATAGTGGAGTTTTTGAAAACCAAAGCCACCCGTTACCATGGAGCTTTTGCCCATTGGATGAATGGTGCAACCGGAGTAACCATCCCTTTTAGTCAGAAAGACAATGGTGCTGACCTGGTTGAAACCTCTTTTCTTATCATGGGCCTGCTCACCGCGCGTGAATACTTTGATGATAACGCCCCGGCTGCAATTGAGTTACGGTCGCGTATAACCGAAATCTATGAAGCAGTTGAGTGGGACTGGTTCCTGCGCAACAATGGAGATGTTCTCTTTTGGCACTGGAGTCCTGATTTTGGCTGGGATATGAACCTACCCATCAGAGGATGGAACGAATGCCTGGTTACCTATGTGCTGGCTGCCGGTTCTCCTACGCATCCGGTTTCAAAAGAGGTGTATGATAAAGGATGGGCGAGGGAAGGTGCCATGAAGAATGGTGCATCTTATTATGGTATTAATTTGCCGCTGGGTGAGCCTTATGGTGGTCCGCTGTTTTTATCTCATTATTCCTTTTTGGGAATTAATCCGATTGGCCTCAAAGATGCTTACGCTGATTATGAGGTGCAAAATCGCAACCATGCAAGAATCAATTACCAGCATAGTGTGCAAAACCCGAACCGGTTTTTTGGATACAGCGGCAGTGTATGGGGACTAACGGCAAGCGATATCCCAAATGGTTACACGGCCAGTTCTCCACAGAACGACCGGGGTATAATTGCTCCAACTGCAGCACTCGCATCTTTTCCCTATACGCCGGATGAATCAATGGCTGCTCTGAAGTTTTACTATTATGTCCTTGGCGATAAACTTTTTAAAGAGTACGGTTTTATTGATGCATTCTCCCTTCACAATGCCTGGTTTGCTGTTAGTTTCCTGGCCATTGACCAGGCCCCGATTATTGTGATGATTGAAAACCATCGGACCGGTTTGTGCTGGGACCTTTTTTCAGCTGCACCTGAAGTAAAAGCCGCACTGCGTAAACTGGGATTTACTGCACCCTATCTATAACCTAAAACAACAGCGATGAAAATCCGCCATTTTGTTTTTTTCTGCTGCCTGTTTGGCGCCTTCAACAGTGTTGCCTATGCGCAAAAGAAAAAGCAACCGAAACCGCTAGCTTTTTCTGCAACAGATCGACCCCGGAATCTTTCCGATTCTGCTTTACTCGATCTGGTTCAGCAACAAACCTTTCGCTATTTCTGGGATTTTGCGCATCCGGTTTCCGGGCTATCACGGGAACGCAGCAACGAATCGTTTAATTATGGTGGTGAAGTAGTTACAACCGGTGGTACGGGCTTCGGAATTATGGCAGTGATTGTGGCAACTGAAAGAAAATGGATTCAACGTGATACGGCTGCTAAATTCCTCCTTAAGATGGTTCGCTTTCTTTCTAAAGCAGATTCCTATCACGGTGTTTTCCCTCACTGGCTGAATGGTGAAACAGGGAAAACCATTCCCTTTAGTCGCAAAGACGATGGTGCCGACCTGGTAGAGTCTTCGTTTCTGTTCCAGGGTCTGTTGACAGCACGACAATACTTCAATGCAGATAATCCGGTTGAAGGGGAACTCCGAAACCGGATCAACTGGCTTTGGAATGATATCGAATGGAACTGGTTTACCAACAACCAGGAAGTCCTTTACTGGCACTGGAGCCCCAATAACGGATGGGCAATGAATTTTCCGGTGCGCGGTTTCAATGAATGCCTGATCATGTATGTGCTGGCCGCCTCTGCAGATCGCTATCCGGTTTCCCCGGCTGTTTATCACAATGGTTGGGCGCAAAGCAATTTCTTTAAAAATGGCAAGGAGTTTTATGGTATAGAACTACCCCTGGGATTTGACTTCGGCGGACCACTTTTTTTCTCTCATTATTCTTTCCTGGGATTAGATCCCCGCGGATTAAAAGATCGTTATGCAGATTATTGGATGCAGAATCGCAACCATACCCTGATCAACCGGGAACATTGTGTGCGTAATCCCAATCAGTTCAAAGGATATGGCCCACAATCCTGGGGGCTCACCGCCAGTGATACCTACAATGGATATGATGCCCATTCACCAACCAATGATAAGGGAACGATTACTCCTACCGCAGCACTTTCTGCATTTCCCTATACACCCGAATATTCTATGCAGGCGCTTCGCCATTTTTATGAACAACTCGGTGATAAGATCTGGTCGGAATACGGTTTTGTTGATGCTTTCAATGAAACACAAAACTGGTACGCTAACAGCCATCTTGCTATAGACCAGGGACCGATCATAGTTATGATCGAAAATCACCGGACTGGCTTGCTTTGGAACCTGTTCATGTCCTGCCCTGAAGTGCAAAAAGGCCTTAAAAAATTGGGCTTTCAAAGCCCTCACCTTAAATAGTAGTCACATTAATTGCTAAAACCTTGCATATGAAAAATCAATCCCGCAAAGAATTTCTCCAACAGTCTGCTATGGCAGGTGCTGCACTGCTGCTTTCCTCATTGGAAGCAGTAGCTTTTACGGAAAATAAAAAAATCAAAATCGGAATAGTTGGTTGTGGTAGTGTATCCGGACAGTACCTGCCACATCTTTCCAAATCGGCGCATGTGGAGCTGGTGAGTGTTTGCGATATCGTGCTGGAAAGAGCAAAGAACCGGGCAAAAGAATTTAATGTTCCGCATGTGTATGAACATATCTACCAGCAGCTTGCTGGTGCACCCTTTGATCTGCTTGTGAATCTGACTGATATGCAGGAGCATGGCCGGCTCAATAAAATGGCCCTTGCTTCCGGCAAACATGTATGGAGTGAAAAACCGATGGCAAACACCTACAAGGAAGGCAAGGCACTGCTGGATATGGCCCGAGAAAAAAAGCTTCGTATCTGGGGAGCGCCTGCAGTGGTGAACAGTCCGCAATTTGCCTTCATGAGCAAAGCCATACAGGAAGGTAAACTGGGAAAAGTTTCTGCGGCACATGCTCATTATGGCCATGAAGGTCCGCACTGGTCGGCTTTCTTCTATGAAAAAGGCGGCGGCAGTCTTCCTGATCTGGGTGTTTATAATCTTGCTACCTTAACAGGGTTGTTGGGTCCTGCGAAATCTGTGATCGCCATGACAACCATTGTTACGCCTGAACGTACTGTCGATAACAAGGGCAAAATCAAAGTGGAGGCCGAAGACAATGCGATGATCATCATGGAACATGAAGGTGGTGTGCTGTCTCATGTGCAGAGCGGGTTTAATTATTTTGATCCGTATGGTCATGGTGG
>JAGKTB010000097.1:0-3987 GCA_018993145.1 Flavihumibacter sp. | reverse complement strand
TGGGTCCCCTAATAATGAAAGTACCAGCTCCTTATAACTTCTCCCTATTGGTAGTTGGATGCCATTAATTTCTACTTCAGTTGCGTTAAATGCCTTGATTTTATCCCTGGCAACAATAAATGAACGATGGACCCTGAGAAACCGCGCCTTATCAAGTTGCTGATCAATATCCCCCAAGGCGTATTTAGTGAGATAGGCCTGTTGCCTTGTGACTATTGAGATATATTCTTTTTTACTTTCTATGTACAAAATTTCACTGAGTTCTATTTTGACTCTTTTCTTATTTACATTAATCAGAAGATAAGGAGCTTCCAATTCTCCAACTGGCTGACGTGCAAGCTGGGTTTGTGCAGGATCTATATTTTTCCTCACTTTATTAATTGCGGCGAGGAACCGATTAAAGCTGATGGGTTTAAGCAGGTAATCAACAACATTTAATTCATAGCCCTCCAATGCATATTCCCGATAAGCGGTAGTAATAATAATTTGCGGTTGATTTTTAAGGGTGCGAATAAAATCATAGCCTCGTAGCTTTGGTAAGTGAATATCAAGAAAAATCAGATCGATCGGTTGCCGCTGTAACAACTCCAATGCATAGATAGCGTCTGAACATATTCCTTTCAGCTCCAGAAACGGCGTTTGCCTGATATAATCAGTTAATACTTCAGCAGCAAGTGGTTCATCTTCAACAATGATACAGCTATATTTTTCCATAACTCAGTAGGTTCAGGTCCAGGTGAATTCGAAAAGCATCCATCAAAGTTTGCTGTTGCAGGTGATGATCGTGATAAGTTAGTTCCAATTGTCTTCTGGTATTATAAAGTCCAATATTCCCATACTGAATTTCGGTTCCTTTTTGTTCAACTGAATTTTCAATACTAAAGTTTAAAAATCCGTCCTTTAACTTTAAATCAATGTGAACGAAGGAGTCGAAACGGGATTCACTTACACCATGTTTGAATGCATTTTCAACAAGCGGCAGGAATAAAAGTGGTATAATTCGTTGTGAAGGATCATCAATCTGTTTAGTGAAAGAAACCGTTAAGCGTTCATTATACCGAATTTTTTCCAACTCAATATAATCTTCCAAAACTCTGATTTCCTCCTGTATGGTAATGGTATCCACACTTGATTTATACAACATGAAACTCAGCAATTCAGACAACTTCATAACTACTTCCGGGGCCTTATCCGATTTTTTCCTGGTAAGTGCGTATATATTATTCAACGTGTTAAAAAGGAAGTGAGGGTTTATCTGATTTCTAAGCATTTGCAATTCCGTGTTCATCTTTTCCCGGATCAGTTCTTTCTCCCTTTCTTTATACTCCAGTTGCCGCATTCCAAATTCAATGGCAATCAATAAACCAGCAGAAAAAATAATATCAACCAATAATAACAATACACGTTGGAATCCAAGAATCGGAGTAAGCGGAAGTTGATTTTGATACGCATACGGTGCAACCAGCCCGTGAGCAATTAACCGCATGGAATAAATCGTAATACAAAGCAATAATAATATCTCAAGAAAATAAAAGAAGCGATAGCGCCCTTTTTTAATGACTTTATCCAATCCGATATAGAGTAAATAATACGCAAACAATATTTCTGGAATCAGGTATAGAATACCCGCTAAAACAGATCCACGAGCCAGTTCATCAATTGGAATAGTAGTAATAACCGCTTTAACCCATAGATATTCAATCAGAATTTTTAAAGAAAGGTAAAGCAGCCAGTAGGTAATATGAATGGGCAATTTTTTCATTCGGATCAAAAGTCGATAAAAATGCAGTAAACCGAAAATAAAGCGCCGAACAGCAGGAATCTACCCACCAACAACAGCCAAGTATGTATTGACTTTGGATGAACTGATTTATCGTGTAGTATTTGTCCACAGAAAATACTAAAACCGTATCAGACGGTAAACAGGCAAACACCGCTTTCCACTAGCTTCATTTCATCAATTCTTATTTAATGATGAAAGCAATACTTACTAATCAACACCTGGGTATATTTTTGTTTCGGGTATTCCTTTGCCTCCAGATTCTGCATGGCGTATTGGATAATATTGTAAGCTGGAATCGTATGCTTGAATTCAGGGATTTTCTCCAATCAGAAGGATTTCCAATTCCATTGATCAGCGCGATCCTTTCAGTTTATGGACAATTTTTCGGAGCACTGTTCCTGCTGCTCGGGTACAAATCCAGATTTGCGGCAGCAATACTGGTCTTTAATTTTATGGTGGCTGCCGGTGTTCACCTGGCGAATCACGATCCCCTGCCAGCCCTGTTTCCCGCTCTTAACATTCTCTTTGGAGCCGTACTTTTTCTTTTTAACGGGGCCGGGCGATTTGCACTGGATGAAACAATTAACAGGGTATCAAACAAGCCGGGACTATCTTTGTTAAAAGAAAAAAACCATGAATAGTTTCGAATATCGCAACCCCACTAAGATTCTGTTTGGCAAGGGGAAAATTCAAAAATTGAAGGATAATATTCCGGCTAATGCTACTATTTTATTTGCATACGGAGGCGGAAGTATTAAAAAAAATGGCATCTATGAGCAGGCCATGGCTGAGTTGAAAGAGTATAAAGTCATTGAATTCAGTGGAATTGAAGCCAATCCCCGTTATGAAACTTGTATGCGGGCCGTGGAACTGAGTCGGGCAGAGAAAGTTGACTTTATCCTGGCAGTTGGAGGAGGATCCGTACTGGATGCCGCGAAATTCATAGCAATCGCCATACCATATGAAGGTAATGACCCCTGGGAAATGCTGGTCAACCGTACGGCTGGTCAACAGAAAAAAGCCATTCCGATTGGAACCATCCTTACGCTTCCTGCCACTGGTTCAGAAATGAACGGGAGTTCAGTGATCAGCAGGGAATCCACCCGTGAAAAACTTTCCTTCGGATCACCACTGGTATATCCAGCGTTCTCTATACTGGATCCGCAAGTTGTAAAAAGTTTACCGAAGATTCAGATTGCCAATGGGGTAATTGACGCTTATAGTCATGTATTGGAACAATACATGACCTATCCGGCAGATGCCCCTATCCAGGATAATTTTGCCGAGGGAATTTTCCGCACACTGATTGAAATTGGCCCGAAAGTTTTAGAGAATCCGGCAGATGAAATCAGTGCCGGAAATTTCATGTGGGCCTGTACCATGGCACTGAACGGATTGATAGCACAGGGTGTTCCAACCGATTGGGCTACGCATATGATCGGCCATGAACTAACTGCCTTGTATGGTATCGATCATGCACAAACGCTCGCGATCATAGGTCCTAACCTGTACCGGGTGATGTTCTCCAATAAAAAAGAGAAACTGGCACAATATGCTGAAAGAGTATGGGGCATTCATACCGGAACAGTAGATGAAAAAGCAACTGCAGCCATTGAGAAAACAGTTTCCTTCTTTCAGTCTCTCGGCGTTAAAACCCGTCTTTCCGAATATACGGGTCAATACCAGGAAACAGCCAGCATTATCCAGGATCGATTCAGCAAACGCAATTGGAAAGCCCTCGGAGAAAATGGCATTATTACATTAGATAAGGTAAAGGAAATAGTAGAGATGAGTTATTAATACTGAAAAAGCTATTTCAGTCGACAAAAACCATCTATAGCATTTAAAGGCCTGTTCGTTGAAATTCGGACAGGCCTTTTGTATGTAACTGTAGATTTGATTCGTAAAGCAAAAAGCTACATACTAATTTTCTCATGTTACATTTATGTGATTTGTAACGAACTCGGGATGTTTCTACATCCCGTTTTCATTTAAAAGACATGTACGCCTTTCATAGACAGTTACCGGCTTTCTGTTAGATAAACATGTTAGCTCATTGAATCGTATGTAACACCATTCGGTGGCCGGCTAATTTCATTGGTTTAACAAACCAAATTCTAACAGTATGAGAAGTAAATGCATGATTTTTTTCATGTGCCTACTTGCATTTTTCCAGCAGGCAACTGCTCAGGATAAAAATGTCC
>JAGKTB010000096.1:0-6284 GCA_018993145.1 Flavihumibacter sp. | reverse complement strand
TACAAAACAATATCAGCGGTATTCAGACACAACAAAATGGTGACCTGATCAGCGAAACCGAAAACCGAAACCGCACAACCGGAAATGGTTACAACTTCAACAACACCTTGTTGTACCGCCATTCCTTCGGAAAAAGAGGAAGATCCATTTCGGTAGGAATTACAACGGGTATCAATGACCGAAACAGCCAGAAGGATGTTTCAGCAATCTCGACCTTCTACAAAGCCGGTATACCTACCAATGATTCCTTGTTGCAGCAACAATTGGCAGATACCAAAGGCTATAATTTATCCGGAAACATTTCCTATACTGAACCAATTGGCAAACGCGGACAATTGCAATTCAGCTACAACCCTTCTTTTACCAAAAGCGATGCAGATCAACGTACCTGGGCATTTGACAATACAACGGACAAGTTCAGCATCCTTGATACCAGTTTATCCAATGTGTTTGTAAATGAGGTTACCACACATCGTGGTGGCGTTACCTATAGGATAGGGGATCGTGACATGAATCTCAATATCGGATTGGATGCACAGCATACCACGCTGGATAACAACCAAACCTACCCGCAAACGGGTAACCTGAAAAAGACATTCAGCAATTTGTTGCCAAACGCCTTCTTCCGCAAGAAACTCAGCGACAGAAGTAATATCCGCATCTTTTACAGAAGCAGTACCAACAACCCTTCCGTAAATCAGCTGCAGAATGTGATCAACAACACCAACCCCTTGTTCCTGAATACCGGTAACCCTGAACTTGAACAGACCGTGAGTAACCGCGTTGGTGGCCGCTATACGTATACCAATAGCAGGAAAGGAAACAGTTTCTTTGTGAACTTCTTTGCAACACAATCAGACAATTTTATCACCAATGCAACTTATACCGCCTTTTCCGATTCCGTACTAACACCTTCGGTTACCCTAAGAGAAGGTGCACAGTTGTCCAAGCCTGTGAACCTGAACGGATATTGGTCTACCAATACGATGTTCACCTATTCCTTCCCTTTCAAGGCCATCAAATCCAACCTGACATTTAATGCCGGTGGGAATTTCACCAAAACTCCCGGTATCATCAACAATGTCTCAAATATTGCGCGCAACACCACCTGGAGTGGGGGAATGATCATCGCCAGTAATATCAGTGAGTATGTCGATTTTAACCTGAATTACAATGCGAATTACAGCACGGTTAAAAACAGTTTCCAGCAATCCCTGAACAATAATTATTTCAGTCAGTCCGCCGGCCTGGGTGTAAACCTGCTGAGTAAAAACGGCTGGATTTTCAATACCGATATCAACAATCAATTGTTCCGTGGTTTAACAGCTGCTTTCAATCAGAACTTCTGGTTGTGGAATATGGGTGTTGGAAAAAAATTCCTGAAGGACCAGAAAGGTGAACTGCGTTTAAGCGTGTTCGACTTACTGAAGCAGAACAGAAGCATTAGCAGAACCATTCAACCGAACTATATTGAAGACAACCAGACGCAGGTGCTGACACAATATTTCATGCTGACCTTCTCTTACCGGATCAAGAATTTCGGTAAGGCACCAGCCCAGCAACGTCGTCAGGGTCCCTGGGGGCCTGGTGGTGGTCCCGGCGGATTTGGCGGTCCGGGTGGATTTGGCGGAACGATGAATTAACCTGTAAATTGGGGCTGAAACAGGCAATCAGAAAAAACGTGACCGATCCCCAATTTATAGAACTGCTTCGCAAAGGAGATGAAACAGCTTTTCATCAACTGGTGGAGGATTGGAAAGACAGGATATACAATACAGCACTGGGATTGGTACAACAGGCAGAGGATGCAGAGGAAATAACACAGGATGTTTTTGTTATCGCCTGGAAATCGGTTCAACAATTCAGAGGCGAATCCAGTATCCAGACCTGGTTGTATAAAATAGCGGTACACCAGTCGCTCGATTGCATCAGAAGAAGAAAACGCAAGAAACGATTTGGCTTCCTGGTGCCGCTTTTAGGATCGGAAGAAGAGCAGGAGCAGGAACCCGGTAATTTTCTGCATCCGGGTGTGCAGTTGGAGAAAAAGCAGGAAGCGCAGGTTTTATTTAAAGCGATTCGTAAATTACCGGAACAGCAACGTGTGGCATACAGCTTGCAGAAAATAGAAGGACTGGCCATTAAGGAAATAGCGCAGGTAATGGAAACAACGGATGGAGCTGTGGAAGCATTGTTGAACCGGGCTAAAACCAACCTGCAAAAAACATTGACGAATTACTATCAAACACACAGAGATGACTAATAAAAATCAGGTACAGGATCAGGTCGCGAAAGCGATGAGCAGTTTGGACGGCATTCAGCCGGCAACTGCTAACCCTCATCTGTACACGCGCATCAAAGCAAAGCTGGAGCAGGAGAAAAGCAGTTGGGGATGGCTGGCTGCATTTCTGTCAAGACCTATTGTGGCCGTTGCGTTGGTGGCTACAGTCATCCTGATAAACATTTTAACCATCACCGCCAATCGGTCGGTTCCGGAAGAAACGACTGATCAATTGGTAAGTTTGGCACAGGACTACAGCTTCCAGCCCTCCAATATCCTGGAGAATGGTTTTAATCAACCCTGATTTGTATGCAGAACAAAACATTAATCATAGTCATAGCTGCCCTGCTGATCAGCAACCTGGTATTGCTGGGCGCTTATTTCTGGGGACGGGACAAAAAAACACCCCAGACCAACCGGAATGACCGGTCCCCCGTGGAATACATGACGAGGGAAATTGGTTTTGACAGTACCCAAAAGCAACAGTTTCGGGAACTCTGGGAAACGGTATCTAAAAACAACCGGGAACTCTATGATTCAATTCGTCAGAACAGGGAAGCTTTGTATACTAACCTGAAATTGGAACCTCAACCAGAGACGATGATCGACTCATTGGCTGGAAAAATTGCAGGCTTTGAAAAGCAGATCAGTTTGAATAACTACCGGCATTTCAGAAAGGTTCGGGCTATCTGCACAAATGAGCAACAGGTTAAACTGGATACCGTCATCAACCGGCTTGCCAAAAAAACCAGGAGGCGCTAAATCTCATTGGCCGCAGTTAAAATCAGCGGCTCTTTTTCTGTGACCATGATCGTATGTTCATGCTGGGCAACATAACTTCCATCTCCCGTAACCAGCGTCCATCCATCTTTTAATTCCTTTGCCCGCTGACCACCGGTGGAGATAAAGGTTTCAATAGCT
This sequence comes from Flavihumibacter sp., assembly GCA_018993145.1. Classification (GTDB taxonomy): domain Bacteria; phylum Bacteroidota; class Bacteroidia; order Chitinophagales; family Chitinophagaceae; genus Flavihumibacter. The sequence continues at coordinate 3,085 of JAGKTB010000096.1, read as the reverse complement.
ACTACCATATTTTTCCGGAAACGGTCCTTGTTGAAGGGATCAAAATAATTCGCAATGGAATGTGGGTATTCGTGCAGGCTTCTTCCAATACCATGCCCTGTAAGATTCCGGATAACCCGAAAGCCTTCTTTTTTTGCAGAGAGCTCAATCATTCTTCCCATCTCGGCGATTTTCATACCGGGCCGGATGGCTGCAATAGTTTTAAGGAGAATCTCGCGGGAAGTATTCACCAGTTTGGCATGTCCATGAAGATCAGTACCCAAAACAAAAGATCCCCCATTATCACCCCAATAGCCGTTTAGCTCGGCGGAAACATCAATATTGATCAGGTCACCTTCTGCAAGGATTTTGTCCTTACCAGGAATTCCATGTGCTACTTCCTGGTTTACGCTGATACAGGTGTATCCGGGAAATCCGTAGGTAAGTTTAGGAGCAGGCCGTGCTCCGAAACCCGCCAGAATAGCTGCTCCATATTCATCCAGCTCGGCACAGTTCATACCGGGTTTGGCAAATTCCCTCATTTTCTTAAGCGTAATGGCAACAGCAGTACTGACAGCCTGCATTCCCATTAATTCAGCGGCGGAACTAATTGACATAGGTCAAAGGTAGGAAAGAGTAAAATCAACTCAATATTTAATACTTTAACTTAATATTGAATATCGTTAAGGCATACAACTGGCAGCGGATTCCTACCCTGAAAACCGAGCGCCAAACTAACTACTATGCCTTTTATGCATTCCGGAATTAGACTACTGGTAGCAGGATTACTGCAACTAATTGGAAGTACTGTTTTTTCTCAGGACAGTATTCCTGTACGGATTGACAGCAAGTCTATCTTTATTCAGCCGATTAAAGAGTTCATTACACTTAAAGTTGCCCAGACAACGGATCAGGAAAACTTTTCGGTTCATACTGATGATACAAAGTATCGCATTAATCCTAACTCCTCCACTATCACTACTATTAGTGCAAACTATTCCTTTATCTCCTTGTCGTTTCGATTTGCCCCAACCTTTCTGCCCGGAAATCGGGATAACAGTGAAAAAGGGAAAACCCGAAGCGGTGGCATGGCCTTAAATTTTTACCTGGATCACTGGTTACAGGAACTTTCTTATCACCGGACTCGTGGTTATTACCTGGATAATACCGATGACTTCAGTCCGGGCTGGAATGAAGGTGACCCCTATATTCAGTTTCCCGATCTGCACTACCGGAGTTTCCAGGGTATGACAGCCTACAAATTCAACCGGAATTTTTCCCTGAATGCGCTGGCTACTCAATCGGAACGGCAATTAAAAAGTGCTGGCAGTTTCATTCCTCAATTTTTATACAGGTATTATACTATAGATGACAGAACCCGACTGATAAACCCTAACCAGTCTTCTCAACGATCCAACAATTTTGAACTGTTAGTGGGTGCAGGGTATTATTATAACCTGGTTTTAAACCGCAACTTTTATGTTGCGCTGGGAATAACCCCTGGGGCCGGAATGCTATTCATGAATCTGACAACCAGGAATGGAAGCGGAGATAAAATCCGTACCCGTCAGCAGGACCCAATTTTTCGGATCGACAGCAGAGCAGGCATTGGGTATAATGGCGAACGCTTTTTCGGAGGCCTGTATGCCACTGCATTTGCTGCATCCTATAAACAGGAAAATGCACAGGTGGTAAATGGCAATGCCCGAATCGTTTTTAAATTGTTTCTGGGATATAGAATACCAGCTCCTTCGGTATTAAAAGAACAGGTTACGAGGTTCACCAATCGCCTGAACAAAACACTTAAACGTTGAATATGAAAAAACTATTATTAACCTTTTCTATCTGTTAAAAAGATGCCCGCTTTATTCAAAGTAATCATTTTATGAAAATCAACCGTTTCGTTTTTCTTCGGCTTACTATTTTTTTTGTTTTTTGCTACAATTGTTTTGAAGCAGTTGGCCAACAAACCGATACCCTTCTTTCGAAGGCAGCATCAGACAGTTCTGCTTTTATGAAAATGGTTAAGGAAATCGGCATAAAGGAAGAATTGAGCAGTATAGCCAAGTTTGAAAAGGGCAGAATAGAAGCAAGGCAGCGTAAAGTATTGGAGGCCGTACGCCAGGAAATTCAGAAAGCGGGACTTTTTCTCAAGCAATCGGTTGATACAACCAATATAGTTCGTGATCTTAAGAGCAGCAAAGCTTCCTTTGCTATAGTTGGTGATGGTGTCTTCCGGAACCAGGGAACTCATCATACACAGCGAAACCTGTTTGTTTCTGATGCCATACTCGAACAGGTTGCTTTTACGCTCGAAAGTCACAGATCCAAACTTGACACTTACTTTCAGACACTTTCAGGTTACCGTTACAGAATTGACTCCTTGTCCAGTGATTCTATTATATATCAATTTCCGACTGATTCAAGCGAGGTGATAAACTATTTCAAAACAATGCTTTCCATCCTTAAGGAAGTTGCCCCTCTTGATAGTTCCATAACTAACGCAGTTTCTTCTATTCAGCACTTACTGCAGGATGTTGACATGTTTTTATTCGAGGTTCATACAGCAAGAAATGAGATTGAAAAAATAAATGCCAACTTAGCAGCAAATTTGGGAAATCGGGAATTCCCCAACCTTTGGCAGAAGCCAAAAAACAAACGGCCATTACCTGAAATCCTGAAAATTTCAGAAAAAAAAGAATCGCTGGCGTTAAAATTCTATGTTAAAGATAACATAGTAAGATTGCTACTACTCGCATTTTTTATAGTGGGTTGCAGCTATTTCCTCAATACCCTTAAAAAACATCTGAAAGAAAACAATACCCTGCAGGCAAACCATGAAGGTCAACTGGTAATCAGATATCCTGTATTATCTGCCATCATCATCAGTAGCTCCATTTTCCAATTCATGTTCCTGGATCCACCCTTTATTTTCAGTTTTATACTGTGGTTAGCAGCAGCTATTTTTCTTGGCGTATTGTTTAACGGGTACATCACTCCATTCTGGATGCGATTCTGGATTATTATGGTAGCAGCTTTCGCTCTTTCAGGATTAAGTAATCTTATTTTGCAAGCTTCCCGCATAGAAAGATGGGGAATGTTAGCT
>JAGKTB010000095.1:0-3980 GCA_018993145.1 Flavihumibacter sp. | reverse complement strand
AAGAAAGCTGCTAAAAAAGCTGCTCCTAAAAAGGCCGCTAAGAAAGCTGCAAAATAAGTTTCGACTTTTTACAGCAAAAAATACAATCCCCGGTTTTCCGGGGATTTTTTTTGATGTGAGATGTGAGACGTGAGACGTGAAAGGTGAGACGTGAAAGGTGTCAAAGGATATAAGGTGAAAGAGACCATCTTCCTTTCTCCATCTTCCATTCCTCCTTTCTTCCATGCTTCCATTCTTCCGTACCTTCGCTCCATGCTCGACAATTACGCTATCGCCGATCAGTTCAGCCTGCTGGCTAAACTCATGGATATCCACGGAGAAAATTCTTTCAAGGCCAAATCATATTCAAGCGCCGCCTTCTCGATTGAAAAATTACCTGTTCAACTCAGCGATACCCCACGGGAAAAAATTGCCGGACTAAAAGGAATCGGCGACAGTACCTCCAAAAAAATATCGGAGTTGCTCGATACCGGCAAACTCACCGTATTGGATGAACTCATTGCTAAAACCCCACAGGGTATTTTGGAGATGATGCAGATCAAAGGACTGGGACCAAAAAAGATTGCTACCATCTGGAAAGAAATGGGCATCGAATCCCTGGGTGAATTATTATACGCCTGCAACGAAAACAGACTCCTGATGTACAAAGGTTTTGGAGAAAAAACGCAGGAAAGTGTCAAACAATCCATACAATTTTACAATGCCAACAAGGGACAATTTTTGTATGCAGAAATTGAACCTTTTGCACAACAACTCGAAAACTTTTTCATCAACCGCTTTCCCGATCAACAGACCAGTTTATATGGTGATACACGCCGACAGGCAATCATTATCACCAAAGTGGAGCTGCTCACTACTACCAGTTTACCTGATATTCAATCGGCACTCGAAGCGCTTCAATTCCAATCCAAACAAACTGAAAACGATTCTATCCATGCACAGGCACCGGATGGCACCCAGGTAATTGTTCATCAATGCCTGCCGAATGAGTTTATACAACAATTGTTTACCAGCACCTGCAGCCAGCTTTTCCTCGATAGATTCCAGCAACTTGCCGCAACTGCGGATGCAAATAGTAGTGCAACCGAAAGCAGCAATCGATTTAATACGGAAGCAGCCCTTTTCCAATCCGCCGGCATCCATTACCTTCCACCCAATCAACGCGAATTTCCGGAAGCCATTCAACCGCTCAGCAATTCCGAAACAGCCCCAGTCATCACTACAGCAGACATAAAAGCAGTGATCCACTCCCACAGCAACTGGAGCGATGGTCTCCACACCATTGAAACCATGGCTAAAGCCTGCATTGAAAAAGGATATGAATACCTGGTCATCAGTGATCACAGCAAGTCTGCATTTTATGCCAACGGTCTTTCCGTGGATCGCATCCGCGAACAACACCAGTATATAGATGAACTAAACGCCAGCCTCAGCCCTTTCCATATTTTCAAAAGCATCGAATGCGATATCCTGAGTGATGGCTCACTTGATTACGATAACGATACACTTAACAGCTTTGACCTTGTAATTGCTTCCGTACACAGCAATCTGAAAATGACGCAAGAAAAAGCCATGCAGCGCTTACTTACAGCAATTCAGCATCCGGCAACCGCCATACTCGGACATATGACCGGCCGTCTCCTGCTTAGCCGTCCGGGATACCCGATAGATCATACAGCCATTATTGATGCCTGTGCCGAAAACAACGTAGTTATCGAAATCAATGCGCACCCACGCAGACTTGATCTCGACTGGAGCTGGATACCCTATGCACTGGAAAAAAACTGCCTCCTCTCTATTGATCCGGATGCCCACAGCGTTGAAGGATTTGAAGATATCCGGTATGGTGTAATCGCTGCGCAAAAAGGCGGACTAACAGCCAGGCACAACCTAAGTAGTTTTACACTCGAACAATTCAGGAACTGGCTGACGGCAAGGAAACAAAGAAAGTAGTACCATCCGTTTCACTGGTCTCAAACCAGATCCTGCCACGGGCCTGTTCCACTATGCCCTTGCTCATGGCCAATCCCAGACCTGTTCCTGATGTTTTAGTGGTGAAATTCGGCGTAAAGATCCTGGACTGTGTAGTAGCAGGAATTCCCTGCCCGTTATCGTGAACTGAAATAATGATCGTATCCTCACCCCATTCTTCCTTCACTTCCACGAGACGCAACTCCCGGTTTTCTGTAGCCTCCATAGCATTCTGTAACAGATTGGTGAACAGGCGGTTCATTTGCGTTTTATCAGCAAATACCCAAACAGGTCCGTCCACCGGCTTCCAGGTAAACACTACCAGGTCGTTGGAATCATACAGGGACGAGAGCGATTGTAATATCTCATGCAGGTCGAACAACTCATTGTGCGCATTGCTGATATTAGCGAACTGTGAAAATTCGGATGCGATCTTCGACAGGTGATCAATCTGCTCCACCAGGGTATTCGCCACATTGAACGTAAGCTGCTTTACATCTCCATTGTTACTCTGAATCGCCTTCTGCAGATACTGAATGCTTAGTTTCATCGGAGTGAGCGGATTCTTGATCTCATGCGCCACCTGACGGGCCATCTCCCTCCAGGCTCCTTCCCGTTCACTCTTGGCCAGGGCCGCCGCACTTTCTTCGAGTTTTAACACCATCTTGTTGTACTCCTTCACCAGCTCTCCAATTTCATCGTTCCGGTTCCACTGTATCTCATCATTGTGCTGGCCCAGGTTCACGGCCCGCATTTTCTCACTGATCAGAGAGAAGGATGCTGTAATCCGGTTGGTAATAAAGAGTGCAATCACACCTGCAATCAGGAAAATAAAGGCATTCAGGTTGATAATCGTTACCAGGAAATTGGAGATCTCCCGCTTCAACTCTTCCTGTGAGTCGAAGGATGGCATATTCAGATACGCATAAGGAGTACCATCTTCATCACGCACTGGAGAATATATGCTTTGGTAACTGATTCCTCCTATTTGTTCTGTAGTAGTAAACTGCACCAACTTCTGCCGGTGGATCCGGTAATAGGCTTCTGGATTCATACGCGAGCTCAGTATCCCCTTATCATAAATGAAAGGGTTCGAAGACAAACGTAACTCGCCCTGGGTATCATAGATATTGATATCGGTTCCGTGAATTTCTGACACCTCCCGCACCAGTACTTCAAGGTATTCGTTGTATCCACTGTCGTACAACCGCAGCATATAATCAAAAAATGTCTGGCTGTCAATCTTATTCTCCACTTCATTGCTCATGATCTGGATCGCCCGGCTCAACTGGTCCTGCTTGTTGCGGTTGTACCGGTTAATAAAGAAAAAGATCGTGGCCGCCCCAATCACCAGGAATGAAAAAAGGCTGATAAAAATGATCGTTCCGTGCACCTGTGTACGGAGGTTCAATTGCATTTCTTTTCGCAGGTTCGATAAGCGCAACCTGGATCGAACCAGGAGGGAGATTAATTGAAAAATTCCTAATAGAAGCAGAAAAGTGGAAAACAGGTAGGCTACGAGTGTTATGGATTCAAGCCAGAGATTATTCAGTTTGGCGATGATCACCACCTTATTGTTGTCGCGGTACCACAATTCATCATATCCCTCATTTTTCCGGAAGGTGAAATTATTGGGCGGCAACTGTTTATCGCTCAACCTGGTGGGAAAGGCGTAATCATTGAAATAATCAATCAGCTCCCGGTTATTGTAAATCGCATAACTGTAAATCGGAGAATACTCATCCGGTAAAAAATCCTTTCTGCCCCGGAACAGCTCCGGAACCAGTGCGTCGTTTTTATATTTCTTCGGCTCAGATAAAATAAATACAAAACCGATAGCAGTACCGGAGGTATCAGTTACCATTTTTCGACTTATATACGCGTACTTATCAAACGCCTTTTCGAAATAGCGCATATCCGGCACATTGGTCGGTTTGCCTTCCATCCGGTAAATGATATCCAGCGTATCGAAGGAAACCGGCGCATCATTATAAAGCGGCCTTTCCTGC
>JAGKTB010000094.1:0-3363 GCA_018993145.1 Flavihumibacter sp. | reverse complement strand
GGTGATGAACCAGCAGGTTGAATCCATTCTCCTTGGGGTTCCTATCCAGTTAAAACTCAAATCCGACCGAATTGGTAATTTTCGGGTATACATGATGGGAGGTGTGAAATTTGAAACGGATCTTACTTCCAAAGCCAATAGTCGGAATGCTGAAAATTTTGTGAAACTGAAAAAAGCCGACATGGGTATTGAAGCCGGTATCGGGTTTAATTTCTATAATAAAATGTTCATTTTTTCACCGGAGATCAAAATCAGTAATGGAATCAGCAATGTGCATGCACGTGACCCGGATCTGAAATTCTCGAATGTGATTGACCGCATCCAGAGCCGTCAGATTGTCTTTTCATTAATCTTCGAAGGCTGATATCCGCAGATTTTTTTTACTGCCTTAAATACCTTAATTTACTAGTACAAAATTTTACTGGTATAGCAGGTATCTAAATAGAGAATCAAACCGTTGGCCCAACCAACGGTTCTTTTTTTAACCTATCAAGCCATTTCATGCTTTTCCCAATTTCTGACGATAACAGCGACCGGCATATCACCCCTTTCATAACCTGGGGCTTGATCGCGCTGAACATTTTTGTCTTTGTATTCTTACAGGGATTGGGATCCAATATCGGATTTACCTATGCGTTCTCTACCGTACCGGCAGAGATACTTACCAATAACGATCTCATAACGGAAGGCAAATTGATACGGGATATGGCAAGTGGTCAAACTTTCCAGGTGCCCGGCCTGCAGCCAACTCCCATTCCGGTTTACCTGACTTTGATCACCTCCATGTTCATGCACGGCGGTATTGCGCATATTGCAGGAAATATGCTGTATCTCTGGATCTTTGGAGATAACCTGGAAAATCGGCTGGGCCATGGCCGTTACCTGCTCTTTTACCTGTTAACCGGAATTATCGCTTCGCTGTCGCATGTATTATTCACCCAGTTTGCCGGTGCTGACCCGATGATTCCAAGCCTGGGTGCATCCGGTGCAATTTCGGGCGTTATGGGTGGCTATTTACTCCTGTATCCAAACAGAAGGGTAAATGCACTGGTTGGCTGGTTCATCATCGCCATTCCATCCTGGATTGCATTGGGCATGTGGATCGGTTTGCAGTTAGTCAGTGGCTTCGGCAGTTTATCCGGCCAGTCAGATGGGGTGGCTTATGCCGCACATATCGGCGGATTTGCAGCAGGATTTTTACTGATCAAATTCTTCGACCGGGGCAAACCTGTGCCACCAAAGCAAACCCAACAGCAGTGGATTTACCGCAGAAGATAAGTGGCGATTTAAAAACTCACCCCACTGTTGATCCTGCTTAATAACTGCTGATAAGTAGCCCTTATCAACTGATCCGCGATTTGTTCCCGCGTAGGAGGATAATCATTCCATCGATTGTTCAGCAACGCAATATCAGCAGGTTCCAGGGCCCTGCGATCTCCGGTAAACCGGGCACGCTCCTGTGTCCAGTTGATTCGTTCAGGAAAACGATCGTATAAACTATTCTGGTTGCTGAGGCGGTCATAAATCCGGCATTCCAGTGTGGCATAACTGGTCATATACTGTCGTTCCACAAAAACAGTAGCCCTGACAGTGGTATATACCGGTTGAGGAGGCTTGGATTTGGTTTCTCCTGTTTTGATGTTTTTCACTCTTTCATATTGCCGGCGTTCTGCATGCACCCGGTCTACGAATAATTCCACAAAGTCCAAGTCCACAATTTTATCTGGCACCAATTGTTGTGATCTTAATTCCCACTCTGTAAAAAAGCGAACATTTCGAAACGCGCGGGCATTCAGATCCCTGACCATCTGCTGCTGCAACCAGTCGTTTTGAAATCCCCAATAACCAAATCCATAACGGTTATAGTTAACCGGATTAACCAATACCCGGGTTAGTGCTCTTTCTGCTGCCAGCTGAAGTTGCTGGTTAATATCTTTGTAACCAGGCCAGGCTTTGTTTGCTTTCTCAAAAAAATCATAGGCCTGCTGTGCCTGCTGACGGGTATTATACCCCATATATGCACGTCCTGCCTGGTAGTATTGTTCGGCCGCCTGCTGGCGTGCCAGCTGTTCCTGTGGCCGGGGATCCGGCAAGCCAGGAACTTGTTTAACCACCTGCGGAATGGCCTGGATCTGCTCATACATCTGTCCCACTACCTGCCATTCTCTTACCTGCTGCATATACTGATCACCGGCCTGGCTGCCCGCATAAGGCTGCGCCATCCTGGCTCTTTTCTGAAAAGCGGCTTCATAAGCATCCGATAACAAACGGATACTTGCTTTGTCAGTAGGTTCTTTTTTGACCTGTGCGATGAGATCAAGTACCGCGCGATCTTCTTCTGTATAGTATTTATTTAACCGGCCCGAACCACCACATCCCAATACCAGAAAGGCTAGTATTGCATATAGAATCCGCCAATATTTCATATATCCTTTTTTTATGCTATACAAATTACAACATATCAGTCACCTCAAATCAAACTCCGGTTTCTGGCATGAAAATTCGATTAAATCCGGGCGTCTTATTGATTAAGGCGGATGAATCGCTGTTATTGGCGATAACTTTATAAACCGGAAGAATCAAAAAACCTTAGCTATGGTCTCTGTTGTAATACCCGTTTTGAATGAAGGAGCAACGATTCGGAAAGTGATTAAAACCATTCGTAAAACCAGCCTTCCGCATGAGATCATTGTTGTTGATGACAATTCCACTGACAATACGATAGCGGAAGCGTTGAAGGAATCGGTTCGGATACTTACCAGCAGCCAGCGTGGCAAGGGACTTTCCATGCGAGAAGGACTGCTGGCTTCTAAATATGATACCATCCTTTACCTGGATGGAGACATAACCACCTACCCACCAAATATTGTGGACCTGTTGGCTGCTCCGATCCTGGAAGGGAGGGCTGATTTTGTAAAATCCTTTTTCACACGGCAGGCCGGACGGGTAACACAATTGGTAGCAAAACCCTTGTTGAGTATTTTATTCCCCGAATTGAGTCATCTTGATCAGCCCCTGAGTGGCATGATCGCAGCCAAAAAAGAATTGCTGTTACAAGTTGGTTTTGAAAAGGATTACGGTGTTGATATCGGCTTACTGATTGATGTACACAAACTTGGTGCGCGTATTGAAGAAGTGAATATCGGTCGTGTACAGAATGCTATGCAAAGCCTGGAGCAGTTGGGAAAAATGTCAAAACAGGTATCCAGAACCATTTTGCAAAAAGCCAGTGCAGAAGGCCTGCAAAGCCTGGCAACTATTGGAGAGATCAATATCATCAGCCGTCAACTGGAAAACTCTGTATTGGAATCAGTTGATCAGATTGATAAAATGGTGCTGCTGGAAATGGATGGAGTAGTGCTT
>JAGKTB010000093.1:0-6276 GCA_018993145.1 Flavihumibacter sp. | reverse complement strand
CAGTAGCATCACCAATTTGTTTGTGAAAACTTACCCAGCTACCAAAACTGAGTGCACTGAGTTGAAGGCCGGTTCGGCCCATGCGACGGTATATCATGAATTGCGTTTTAGTTTTCCTTTTTTGGCTGAACCGATGGTATGGGTTCAGCCACCGGAGCGGCGGGCGATTGACCCGTTGGGCGGGCAGGTGCTGCATTCAGGGAATCGGTGGCAACGCCCGTAGAATCAGCCGGTGTTGCGGGGCCGAATCCTCCTTTGGGCACCATCACCTGGCCTGTGATCTGTTTGATCAGGTACCAGTTGAACGACTGATCCGCCTCCAGTCCTTTCCCAAAGATAATTTTATCCGGCTGGTGGATCTGAACATCTTTATCAGTATAGAATATTTCTTTGTTTTGGTCCCACCATAGTTCCTCACATTTCAAGGTGTCTTTACGGTTATTGAACACCAGCACACTATCCCGCAAAAAAACTTTCTGCTCCGTCTCCCGGTACCGTCCATATTTTGAAAACAGCTCGCTCTGCACCTGAAGACTGTCATTATAAAAATCCACGTGCAAACTGCTGGGAAATTCGATGTAAGGAGAATCGGTCTGATAGCGGTTCATCACAGGTGCCGTCAATTTGGCTTTCATCTTTCCTCCCTGGCTGAGATAACTCTCAATGAATTTGGCTTCTTCAACAGCAATCCGATTTTTGGAAAGTGCTTCCAATTCTTCCTGGCTGTTTTCGCAGGCAGTCAGCAGCAGGCCAAAAAAAAGACAGCACCCTAACAGTGCTGTTAATTTTGACTTACTTATATCGTGAAAAATATTAGTCATATTTCCGCTTCACGAACCAGAGATCACTCAAAGTGGCACCAAGTGAGATCCTGAACATATTTTCCTGGAGACGTGTTTCAGGTGTACCTCTTCTTCCAAATTCAATGCCCAGGTTCAGCATGGTAAATTGATTACTGAATCGGTTTGGACGAACAGGAAAACCAAATCCCATGGTTACGGTGTACTTTTTCAACTCTTCACCTCCGTACCGGATGTAATCGGTTCCGAGGTTAAAGCCGGCCCGATAGGTTACCCTTCCCCAATAATTTGAACCGTATGCGCTCGGAATAAATTGTCCCCCTACACGAAACATATAGGTTGAACCAACCGAATCTTTGGCATCATAGAGCCGGAAGTCATCCCAGGAAGTGGTGGAATATTCTGCACCGAGCATCCATTTGTCCTGGCGTTCAATGGTGAAACCACCGGAATAGGTAGAAGGAAAAATAACGGTACCCTGAACACCTTCTTCGCGGTAAACGGAATCCCTGATAAAAGTTCCTCCGGAAGCATCATATTCGAAAGTTTCCCGGATAATATCTCTATTAGCATTGTATTCGCTGGAGAAAGTGGCCGTTGCTCCTAATACCAACCTTATATCCTTACTTAGTTTAGCCCGGTACTGAATACCCGTATTAATTGACAAACCACCAAAATTGATCTTGGTCTGGTAATTTCCTTTGTAATAAACCACACTATCGTTGATAAAGGATTTGCGGGTTCCGAAGTCCTTGGTACCGAAGAAATAACCCAGGTTGGCTCCAATGCTGAAATTTCCGAAACCTTTACCCAATCCCATATAGGCCTGGTAAGATCCGCCCTTTCCCTGGTACAGCGTGAGGGTGGAGTCGATGCTGTTTCCTGTTTCAGGATTGATTTCACGTGCGTACGACTGTATTTGGTAGTTGATTCGGCTAATGGGTCTCAGGCCCAATACCATGGAAAAATTCCGTTTACGACTGATTGGTACACCCAACTGGAGGTAGGATATATTGGCGAAAGTGGCTTTGTATTTCTCGATGACATTCCGCTCCTGCAACACCTGGTTTTCCACTTCAAAGCCAATATCGAAGGAGGTTGTTCTCAGCCGCGCATAGGAAGCAGGGTTCAAAAAATTGATGGATTGGGGTTTCAGATAACGGGGAACACCCTGTTTTACATCATAACGCTCATCAAAATCAACATAACCGGTGGTAAGACCGCCCATTCCTCTGGTCACGATCGGGGTGGATGGAACCAGGTTACCCCAGCCATAACGGGAGTACGGCGAGTTTTCCTGGGCGTTGGTCACCATCCCACAAAACAGCAGTACGGTTAAGAGCAGAAGGTTTATTGGTTGTTTAATTACACTCACTGATCGCATACAGTCCTTTAAAGATTAAATTCTGGTCGGCAAATATCTTGTTTTTTAAGTGGGGGACAAAATAGGCCGAATTACCCCCGGTTAACAGCACGTTAAAGTTCCCATACCTTTCTTTGTAGGCATCAATGAACCCATCGATCTCTTTGGCCATGCCCAGAATCACGCCACTGGTGATATTGGTAACTGTATCATAACCCACCAGGGGGAAATTCCAGTCTTCCTTTACCAGGGGCAGAAGGGCCGTATAATCTTTCAGGCTGCGAAACCGCATTTCCATACCAGGTGAAATGCCTCCGCCCAGAAATTCATGGTTCCGGTTTACAAAATTGTAGGTAATGGCCGTGCCAAGTGCGATGGCCAGGCTGTTTTTCCCAGGGCAAAGATTAACGGAGGCAGCTACCAATGCGAGGCGGTCGGCACCAATAGTTTCAGGTTTACCAACCGGTGTGGTAAAAGGCAGCCGGGTAAGGTGTGAAAGCTTATGAAAATGAGCCTTTTCTGCGAGAAGTGCCTCCAACGAAGGCGGATGATTCATAACAGAGGAGAGGATGATTTTCTCAGCGGGAAATTCCTCCAGCAAGGGTGCAATCGCCTCAGGCTCAAGGCTTTCCAGCAAACGGACACCCGAAAATTCACCATTGGTGAAAATGGCCATTTTCTGGCGGGTATTTCCAAAATCAAAACAAAGCGTAATGCGCGCCATAAGGGATTTCGCTGGATTTACAACTCAAAATCGAGCGAAGATAGGTTTTTAAAATGGCCGTTGAGTTTAACTTTTTCCTTTAGCTGCTCCATCTCCGCCAGTACCGGTAATACTTTGGCAAGATGGCGCTTTAAATATTCCTGGCGCTGCAATTCATGCAGGAGGCTGAGTAACTCATATTCTTCCTGCACCGAAAGTCCGGCATGATGCGCCACATCATAACTAACCAGTAACTCGTCCGGTTTATTAAATTTTTTATCCAGTTTAAGAACCTGATGCAATTCCCGGATACTGCTGATCAGTTTTCGCATCAGCTCGGGATTACCCCTCCCCTCTACGTTTTGGGGATAATGAACAATGGCGCCGCTATACAGTTTATCGGGAATGGATTTCACCACTTCCAGCACTTTAAAAACGGTGAGCCCTTCCGTTTCAATATCCATTTCTCCGTTGTCGTATAACTTGCTCACTTTTTTCACTCTTACCAGGGTTCCCCATTCACCAAGTTGATTGTTGAGCACGGTTGGAATGCCAAACATTTTATTGTCGGCCACACATTCCTGGATCAGTTGTTTATAGCGAGGCTCAAAAATATGGAGGTTCAATTGTTCACCCGGAAACACCACGATACCAAGGGGAAATATCGGAACAAAATTGGTCATAAGCGTAAAGCAAACAATATTAAGAACAAAAGGCGATTCAAACCCGGATTCTGCAAGATTATCTACCTTCATCCTATGTGGGATCAACTTTTGTCAAAGATTTTACACGGCGATATTAAAAGCATTGCACGCTGCATTTCACTGATCGAAAATGAAGTTCCCGGTTATGAAGAATTGCTGAAGGCATTACCGCATCATACCACCCCAATCATTGGAATTACAGGGCCTCCGGGTGCCGGAAAATCAACCCTCGTGGATGCCCTGATTGGCGCACTGGTGCAGCAGGAAAAATCGGTAGCTGTTTTGTGTGTGGACCCCTCCTCTCCCTTCAATCTTGGTGCTGTACTCGGTGACCGGATACGGATGAGCAGCTGGTACAATCATCCTTCGGTTTTTATCCGATCGCTCGCTACGCGTGGGTCCTTGGGCGGCCTCCATCCGCATATTATTGAGATCACGGAACTGCTGAAAGTAACTCCGTTTGATTACATACTGGTGGAAACAGTGGGTGTAGGACAAAGTGAAATCGAGATAGTCGGATTGGCAGATTGTACCACTGTAGTATTGGTACCAGAAGCCGGTGATGAAATCCAGACCATGAAAGCAGGGCTGATGGAACTTGCGGATCTTTTTCTTGTAAACAAAGCAGACCGGCCGGATGCGGATCTCTTCCTGCGCAATCTCCGCAGCATGCTTGCACCCAGTTTCAGCAGGCACTCCACGGAAGTGCCAATAATCAAAACAATTGCATCACAAAAACAGGGTATATCCGACTGGCTGCAGGCCATTGAAGCACATCTTGTCATACACAAAGAGTCAGATAAACGTGCCTGGCTACTCGCTGAACGCGCCTATCATCTTATCGAACGCAACCGCATGAAAGATGTAAATAAACAACGCCTGAAAGAAGCCATTGAAGATTTACAGAAGCGACATGCGTTTAACCTGTATCAGTTTGTGCAGCAATTTTAAAACGTGAGATGTGAAATGTGAGACGTGAGACGTGAAAAGACGGAAATTTTTCACGTCTCACGTCTGACGTTTCACGTCTTCATTCACATCCTATCGGTGCACCTGGTGGTATCACCGCATGTTGTGTAGGTTTTGCTTTATCCGGGGCTTTCATTCGTTCCAGTGCGTAATTATAATGGGCTTTTAAAGAAGGATCAGTTGTATTTTTTAAGGATGCTTCGAGCCATTCTTTTAACTCCCTGACTACTGCAGCACCCCGGGCACGCGCCGGAATGGATAAGGATTCATTGACCGACCAGTTCAGCAGGTAGGTAAGTAATACCTGTTCTGTTTGTTGCTGGATCATTGCCTCCATTCCGGATTTGCGGCTAGCCTTGAAAGTTAGCTCAATTAGTTTCATTGCCATTTCACCTGCCGAGAGTCCTCCTTGTTGTCCCTGGATTTCCATTCGGTTGATCCGATCAGGATGAAAAAGAAAAGAGAATGGCAGATCAGCAGCCGTTTCTGCTGGTGCGAGCGGATCGAAATTCAGTCCGCTTCGCTTGGTAAACAATTCGCGTGAGCTACTATAGCCGGCCGGCCTTGGGGGAATCAATTGCAAAATCTTATCGGGTATTCTCAGTGCTGCAGGATCAAGGGTTTGCGCAATGGCATCCAGTACTTTTAGTTGTTCTTCTTTTGTCACCATTTTCATAGCCGGAGAACCATCTCCTTTTACAGCATAACTATAATAAACACCTCCCAGCAGTTTGGCAGCAGCTTCCACCTGGTAACGGTGATAAAAATATACCGGCACCAAAACATCTTCCAGCATTGCCATGGGAGTACCATTTCGGATGGAATTGGCACCAAATGCATCCAGTGCTTTTGTCCTGACCTTCATCACTTCTTTCAGTTCTGTTACTGCATCGGTTCCATTATCCCATAAATGCGCCTGCGGATGCGAACCACCGGGTGCACGGGCATCCCGGTCTGCGATGAACAGCAGTCCTTTTGCTGCACCATCCCGAAGCAGTTTATCAAGAGCTGAACTTTCATTGATATTATCTGCAAACTGCGAGTATCCATAAGCGATAGCCAGCTTATCCCAGTCACCAATTTTGGTATCATATACTTCACTCATGTCAATCTCTCCTTTGGAAGTTAACCGGACGAGCGGATGAGGGTAATCCATCACACTGGCCCTGTTATTGACACTGGAGGCATAGTTGTGCATGATTCCAAGTGTATGTCCCACTTCATGTGCCGCCAGCTGTCTTAATCTGGCCAGTGCCATGGACAACATTTTATCATCGGCAGGTACTCCCTTTTCAAAAGGAGCCAGCAGTCCCTGGGCAATGAGATAATCCTGTCGAACCCTCAACGAACCAAGAGTAACATTGCCTTTAATAATTTCTCCGGTACGGGGATCCGTAACCGATGCACCGTAACTCCAGCCACGGGTAGAGCGATGCACCCAGTTGATCATGTTATAACGGATATCCATAGGGTCTGCACCTTCAGGAAGCAATTCCACCCGAAATGCATTTTTGAATCCGGCTGCCTCAAAGGCTTCATTCCACCAGCGGGCGCCATCCAGCAATGCGGAACGGCTTGGTTCAGGCGTGCCATTATCCAGGTAATAAACGATTGGCTTTACGGGCTCACTGCTAGTCGCTTTGGGATTCTTTTTATGCAGGCGGCGGGGCCCGATAAAATATTTTTCTATGGGCTCCCAAACAGGGGAGCTGGAGTCATGATAGAGAATCGGAAAAA